>DASVGA010000210.1:0-11964 GCA_036379795.1 Actinomycetota bacterium
GGCGCGACGTGATCAACCTCGCGTCGAACAACTACCTCGGCCTCGCGAACCATCCCCGCGTCAACGAGGCGGCGAGCCGGGCGGCGGCCGAGCTCGGCGCGGGGTCAGGGGCGGTGCGCACGATCGCCGGCCAGATGACCATGCACCGCGAGCTCGAGACGCGGTTCGCCGCATTCAAGCACGCGGATGCCGCACTGATGTTCCAGTCGGGCTTCACCTCGAACGCGGGCACGGTCGCCGCGATCCTCACGAAGGACGATGTGATCGTCTCCGACCGGCTGAACCACGCATCGATCATCGACGGCGCGAGGCTGTCACGCGCCGAGATCGCCGTCTTCGAGCACCGGGACGCCGATCATGCCGATCGTCTGCTCGTCGAGACCGCGAAGCCTGGCCGCCGCCAGTTGCTGATCTCCGACGGCGTGTTCTCGATGGACGGTGACATCGCACCCCTGCCCGATCTCGTCGAGGTCGCCGAACGCCGCGGGGCCGTGATGATGGTCGACGACGCACACGCCACCGGCGTGCTCGGACCCGGGGGCGCCGGCTCGGTCGAGCACTTCGGGTTGCGCGGCCGCGTCGACGTGCAAGTGGGCACGCTCTCGAAAGCGATCGGCGTACTCGGCGGGTTCATCGCCGGACCGCCGCACCTCGTCGAGTGGCTCGAGAACCGAGGGAGGCCCTATCTCTTCTCGACGAGCGCACCACCCGCCGTGGTCGCGGCGTGCATCGCGGCGCTCGACGTGATCGACGAGGAGCCCGATCGGCTCGCGCGCTTGTGGTCGAACACCGAGCTGCTGAAGAACGGGCTACGCGAGCTGGGGTTCGACACAGGCGCCAGCGAGACCCCGATCACCCCGGTCATCACGGGCGACGAGGAGCGTACCCAGGTGTTCGCGCGCCGCCTCTTCGACGAGGGCGTCTTCTGTCCCGCCATCGTCTTCCCGACGGTCGGCAGGGGTGCCGCGCGCGTGCGCGCGATCGTCAGCGCCGACCACACCGAGGACGACCTTCGTGAAGCGCTCGCCGTGTTCGCGACGGTGGGATCCGAGGTCGGCCTGCGCTAGCGCCCGCTCAGCCGCGCCCGGCCGCTCGCGCCTCGATGCCGGCCAGCAGCAGGTCGAGACCGAATTCGAACTGTTCGTCGGGGTCGCACTCGGCGAGGTGCGGGAGCGCCTCGACGATGCACGGCAGACGGTCCAGGGGAAGCAGCTGCGCGACGCTGTCATCGGGCATCTTCGCGTGCACCGCCGTGAGGTCGGGCGCCTTCATCGTCGATGTGGTGCCGGCGGAGAACATCGCGCCGACCTCCATCATGACGACGCCCATGATGAAGCCACCGATCACGTTGAAGACCTGCACGCCCTCGCGAGCATCCATGCCCGATCGTGAGATCACACGGAGCGCGAACTCCATGGGCATCAGCGCTTCGAGGTCGGTCATCGGCCGCTGGCGGTCGGCCCAGAGCGCGATGACGTTCGGATGCTCGCGGAGCACCCTGCGCCACTCACGGGCGCCGTCGCGCGCGACGTCGATCCACGGCCGGTCCTCCGGCGGGAAGCGGAAGTCGCGCATCACTCGGGCACAGACGCCGTCGAGCAGATCCTCCTTGTCACGCACGTGGTGGTAGAGCGACATCGCCTCGACGCCCACCTCTCGGGCCACACGGCGCATCGAGACCGCGTCGAGGCCCTCGGCGTCCATGATGGCCAGGGCGGCGTCGACGATGCGCTCACGGCTGAGCCGCTCCTTGATCGGGGCGGCGGCCGTGTCGGTGCGGGTTCGTGCGGGCATCGGGGTCGTTCTCCGAACGTTCGCCTGGTGGAACCGGGATCGGGGTTGACAGGCTTACGGTGTATACCTATGCTCCCGTACGCCGTAAGCATACACCGTACGTCAAGGTCGGCGGGAGCGCCGAGGAACGAGGGGGGATCCGAGGATGCGAGTCAATCCCGAGTCGCTCGCGAAGGCGAGCAGCCGGCATCCGTGGAGGACGGTCGGCATCTGGCTGGCGCTGTTGGTCGCGGGCATCGCCTCGGCGGCCACGCTCCTCGGCCCGGCGCTCACGACGGACTTCGACTTCACGAACGTTCCCGAGGCCAAGCGCGCCCAGCAGATCCTGGAGCAAGGGCGTCTCGCCGACGATGCCATCTCGGAGAGCTTCGTCGTCGCTGGTGAGGCGGGCGCGATCGAAGACCCGGCGTTCGTGGAACGGGTCAACGGCCTGATCACCGCCCTGCGGGATCTCGGACCCGATGCGTTCGAGGCGTTGCCTGCAGCGTTCCCCTTGACCGAAGAACAAGCCGCCGACCCACAGGTCGCGGCGCTCGGCCCGATCCCGTCCGACGACGGGTCGGCCGTGCTGTTCACGGGCGTGTACACCCACGACATCGATCGGGCAACCGAGCACTTCGAAGACGTCGAAGCCGCCCGGGAAGACGCGTCCGGCGACGGGGTCGAGGCCTACATGCTGGGCGCGGTGAGCTCATCGGAGGACTTCAAGGTCATCTCCGAGGAGGACCTCGCCTTCGGAGAGGGCATCGGCATCACCGCCGCGATCATCGTGCTGCTGATCGTGTTCGGGGCGATCGTCGCCGGCCTGCTTCCGTTGCTGAAGACCGTCATGTTCACGCTGCCCATCACCCTCGGGATCGTGGGTCTGCTGGGCACGCTCTGGGACTTCAGCTTCTTCACGCCGAACCTGATCACGATGATGGGCATCGCGGTCGGCGTCGACTACGCCCTGTTCATCGTCTCGCGCTATCGCGAGGAACGCCACGGGGGCCGTGAGAAGGACGACGCGATCCGGGCTTCGGGCGCCACCGCGTCTCGCGCCGTGTTCTTCAGCGGTATGACCGTCGTGCTCGCGCTCGCGGGCATGCTGCTCGTGCCGACCACGATCTTCCGGAGCCTCGCCGGCGGCGCGATCGTCGTCGTGCTCGTCTCGGTGGCGTCGTCGATGACCCTGCTGCCGGCGGTGCTCTCGTTGCTGGGTGACAGGGTCAACTGGCCGTACCTGTCGCGCATCCCCACGATCGGGGTGTTCATCGCGATGCTCGCGGGTGGTGCGGCGCTGGCGATCCCCGTGTCGATCGTTGCGCCGGCGGCTGCGCCGATCGCAGGCCTCGCCGGCTTCCTGGGCGTCGGCCTCTTCGTCAACCGGCTGTTGAAGGGAGGCGCGTTCGGTGGCTACTCGCGTCCGGAAGGCTCGAGCCTCAGCACCGAGGGCGGATTCTGGGATCGCGTGACTCGCATGGTGATGGGCCGTCCGGTCGTGTGGTTGACGGTCGCGGGCGCGTTCATGCTTGCGCTCTCGTTGCCGTACTGGTTCCAGGGCCACCCAGAGGACGACGGTCGCGGCATCAAGACCGGGCTCGCCGGCATCGGCACGCTTCCCGACGGCGTGCAGTCGAAGGAAGCCTTCGACATCATCGTCGAGCGTTTCCCGGCAGCCGGTTCCCAGGCCTCGGTCGACCTCGTGATCACCGACGGCGTGGTCGGGGCCGCCGGAGCCGAGCCCGGCGCGCCGGGTGAGCTGGCGCCCGAGTACGCGACGGCGGTGGCGAGCCTCGAGTCGGCGATCGCCGGCGATCCCACGCTCGGCACACCGGCGCCGCCGACGGTGAGTGCCGACGGTACGGTCGCGCTCGTGCGGATCCCGCTCGCCGGCCCGGCGACCGATCCGCAGGGCGAAGCGGCCGTGGCGACGATCGCGAGCCTGCGTGAGACTTATGTGCCCGCGGCGTTCGAGGGCACGTCGGCCACGGTGCTGGTCGGTGGCGACACGGCGTTCGTGAAGGACTTCTTCGACATCTCCGACACGTACACGCCCCTGATCATCCTGGTGGTGCTCGGGTTGTCGTTCCTGCTGCTCACGGTCGTGTTCCGCTCGATCGTGGTGCCCGTGAAGGCGATCATCATGAACCTGCTCTCGGTGGGCGCCGCCTACGGGCTCATCGTGCTGGTCTTCCAGAGGGGAGGACCCGCGTTCGGTGAGTCGATCGCGAACGCGTTCGGGTTCCAGCAGGTCGACGCGATCGAATCGTGGCTGCCGCTCTTCCTGTTCTCGATCCTGTTCGGCTTGTCGATGGACTACCACGTCTTCCTGCTCACGCGCATCAGGGAGCAGTACGACAAGACTCACGACAACGCCGGCGCCGTGGCATACGGCCTGCGCACGACCGGCGGCATCATCACCGGCGCGGCGATCATCATGGTGGCCGTGTTCGCAGGGTTCGCCGCCGGGCGGTTGACGTCGCTGGAACAGATGGGCTTCGGTCTCGCCGTCGCCGTGTTCCTCGACGCGACGGTCGTGCGATCGATCCTGGTGCCGTCGACGATGCGCCTGCTGGGTGACCGCAACTGGTACCTGCCGGGCTGGCTGCAGTGGCTGCCGAACATCGACGTGGAAGGACACGACGCGGCGACCGAGCCCGCCGTCGTGGTGCCCGACTCGCCGGCCGAGCTCGTGGAGGCGGACGCCAAGGAATGACCGAGGAGCACGCGGCGGTCAAGGCCGCCATCGGCGTCGTCGGGGCGTGGACATTCGCGTTCGACTCCCTGCCGGTGGCACGCATCGGCGACGAGGCCCGGGAGCTCGAGTCGCTCGGCTACACGGCCCTGTGGGTGCCGGAAGGCTCGAGCTCCCGTGACATCTTCGCGCACCTGTCGGTGCTGGCGTCGGCGACGTCGTCGGTCGCGGTGTGCTCGGGCATCGCTAACATCACGGCGCGAGCGCCCGACGTGATGTCGGGCGGGGCGCGCACGCTCACCGATGCGTTCCCTGGTCGAGTGGTGCTGGGCGTCGGCGTCGGCCACAGCTACTCGACCGAAGGCCGGGGGCTCGATTGGAGTCGGCCGCTCGCGCGCATGCGTGAGTACCTCGATCGCATGGACCGTGCGCCGTGGTCGGCTCCAGAGCCCACACCGGTGCGCCGACTGCTCGCGGCGCTCGGTGACGGCATGCTGCGACTGTCGGCGGAACGCGCGCTCGGCGCACACACCTACTTCGTACCGGTCGAGCACACGGCGCGCGCGCGGTCGATGCTGGGGCCCGACCCCGTGCTTGCCGTCGAGATCACCGCGGTGCTCGAGCGCGACGGGGGCCGGGCGCGCTCGATCGCACGGGGGTGGACCTCCGGCTACCTCGAGCTTCCCAACTACTCCCGGAACCTGCAGCGGATGGGCTTCGGCGACGAAGAGCTCGTCGACGGGGGCAGCGACCGGCTCGTCGACGCGACGGTGGCATGGGGCGACGAAGCAGCGATCGCCGCTCGCGTGCGGGAGCATCTCGATGCCGGCGCGGACCACGTCTGCGTGCAGTTCGTGAACGGTGACGACGCCGACGTGTGCATGTCGGCCTATCGAGCCTTGGCGATGGTGTTGGGCGACTGACTGTCGGTCGCTCCTTCAGGGCGGCCTCTCGGGGTCGCCATCCGGGAAGGGTCGACCGCGCACGCCTGCTGACCCAGCAGTCGGCCGAGCGTCGACCGGCGCCGGGCGACCGAGGCGTAGAGCCGATCCGTGAGACCGGGCGCGAGCTCGGCGGCGAGCGCGAGGGGTGCACCGCCGGGAAGCAGGCGAAGGACGCGGGCCACGGCCTGGCCAGCAGACCAGACCCGACCGTCGCGCTCGACGACGTGCCAAGAGTCGAGGCGTCGCTCGACGGGCACCACCAGCAGGAGTCGATCGGCACGTGCGCTTCCGAGCGGCTCGAACCCCAGCGCGTGGCGCCGGTCCCACACGCGCAGGCGCTCGGCGCTCCAGCGGCAGAACCCGCAGTCCGGGTCGTAGAGCACGGTCACGCGGTCCACGAGGTGAGGGTACGGCGTAGAGGCGACCGCGCTGCTCCTGGGAGGATGGCGTCATGGCCGCCACGGATCGCGTGACCCAACCTGTTCCCCCGGCGGGCGCATCCCCTCGATCGTCCGGCGCAGCATCGCTCGCCGTCGCCGACGGGCTCGCGCTGTTCGCGTTCGTGGCCGTCGGCCTGCGTTCCCATCACATCGGCGCGATCGCCGGGATCGTCGGCCGGAACGCGCTTCCGCTCGCCGTGGCGTGGATCGTGATGGCGTTCATCATCGGCACCTATCGCCGGCGCGACCTCTCCTCGCTCGTGCTCACGTGGGCGATCGCGGTTCCCGTGGCCCTGCTCGTTCGCACCTGGTGGGTCGGCTCTCCTCGTGGCGATCGTGTCGTCGTGTTCCTGATCGTCGGGCTGGCGTTCACCGGGTTGTTCCTGGCGATCGGCCGGTGCGCGGTCTGGGCCGTGACCCGGTCGCGCCCCACGTGGCGGCGACCGGCGTGAGCCCCGGTGTGCCCGCTCCGGGGGCCGCGCGGAGCTACTGGCTGCAGGAGGCGCTCGCGCACGATACGGGCGAAGCCTGCCCTCCGCTCACCGAGTACGTGGTGGCCGACGTCTGCATCGTGGGCGGTGGGTTCGCGGGTCTGTGGACGGCGATCGAGCTGTCCGCGAGGGATCCGGCGCTGCGCATCGCCCTGATCGAGCAGGACATCTGTGGTGGCGGGGCCAGCGGACGCAACGGTGGCTTCTTCTCGTCGTCGTGGTGGGATGCCCCCGCGATCTGTTCGGCGTTCGGCGACGACGAGGGCATGCGATACCTCCGCGCGGTCGCGCGCACCGTCGACGAGGTCGGCGCGTGGCTCGAGGAGCACGAGATCGACGCGTGGTACCACCACGAAGGGATACTGCGGGTCGCCACCGGGCCTTGGCAGGTCGAACCCGAAGGCTCGTCGGCAGCCGCGTTCCTTGCAGCACGCGGCGAGGAGGACCGGCTCCGCGAGGTCGGGCTCGACGCCACTCGGGAGATCGCCGATTCTCCCCGCTTCGTCGCCGGCTGGTTCGGTCCCGACGGAGCGGTGGTGCAACCCGCCAGGCTCGCGCGCGGGCTTCGGCGCGTCGCGTTGCAGCGCGGTGTGCACATCTTCGAACGCACCGCCATGACCGACCTCGAGCGTTCGCGTCCGGCGGTGGTGCGCACCCCGCACGGCGCGGTGAAGGCCGGTCAGGTGGTGCTCACGACCGGTGCATGGGCCGCGGGCTGGCCCGGTTTCCGCCGGAGCTTCGGGGTGATCGTCGATCATGTCGTCGCGACCGAGCCGATCCCCGGGCTGCTGCGTGCGATCGGCTGGACGTCGCAGGTGGGCATCGGCGACGGCCGCGAGCTCCTCTACTACCTGCGACCCACCGACGACGGTCGCATCGTGATCGGCGGCGGAGCGCTCGGGGTGGTGTTCGGCGGGCGTGCCGACGGACGTGCCGTGACCCACGATCGGCGGGTCGCCGAAGCCGCCGCTCGAGGCCTCACGTGGATGTTCCCGCAGCTCGACGGCGTGCGGTTCACGCATGCGTGGGGAGGCCCGATCGACCAGACGGCGGACTTCCTGCCGTTCTTCCGTTCGATCGAGCCGGGAAACGTGCACGTCGGGCTCGGGTTCTCGGGCCACGGGCTCTCGCAGACGATGCTGGGCGGGCGCATCCTCGCCTCGCTCGTGCAGGGGCTCGACGACGAGTGGACGTCGATGCCGGTCGTCGGGCGCGAGGCGAAGACGCCCCCGGAGCCGCTGCGTTACCCGGCCGTGTGGCTCTCGTCGCGCGCTCTCGAGATCGGCGATCGGCGTGAGGACTCCGGCAGATCACGCGGCGCGATCCTGGGAGCCGTCGGGGATGCTCCACTCGCCTATCGCACGCGGCTCACACGCCGACGCGGCCGCGTGGATCAGTAGCGATCGTCGCGAGGCGGAAGGTTCGACGGTTCCCGCTGCGCCTCGTTCACCCGGTAGCGGGTCACCCGCTGCTGCGCGATCTGGCGGTCGTACTCGGCGGTCAGCTCGCGAGCCTTGCGCTTGAACCCCCACCATGCGAGGGCGCCGAGCAGGGTCACGGTGAGCACCCCGGTGATCACGAGGAATGCCACCGCCTTCAGCACCGCGCCGAGCACACCGAACGCTGCAGCGAGGAGCAGCAGGATCACGACGAACAGCAACATCGTGCTTCCTAGCCTACGGCTACCTGCGCGAAGCGTTCGATGCGCCGCGCGAGCGCCTCGGGATGCTGCAGCGGCAGGTCGTGGATGCCGTCCATCCACTCGATCGCGACAGGGTGTCCGCGAGTCGATGCCCGGACCCGGGCGACCGCCCCACGCATGCGCTCGTACCGGACGGCGTCGGCCCGGTCGCGGGCAACGATCGACAGCGTCGGCACGCGCAGGTGAGCCCAGAGCTCGTACGGGTCCTGTTCCCAGATCGCTCGCAGGATGCGGAAGTGGTTCGATCTCGCGAGTCGCGGGGCGATCGTGCCGTCGCGACGCACACGCATCACAGAGAGGACCTGGGCCTCGAGGTCGGGTGTGAGCTCGACCGCCTCGCCGAAGAACGACCGCATCAGCCTGCGGAACTCCTCCAGCCGCATGCCGGTGAGATGTGGGGGAGCCAGCTCCTGCTTGGTCGTCGGCCAGTCCATCTCCGCTCCCACGGGGTGCATGCCGCCGTCGACGAGCACGGCTCCGGTGACCGCATCGGGGTGTCGTCCCGCGAGCTCCAACGTCACCATCGCTCCCCAAGAATGTCCCACGACGACCGGGCGCTCGAGCTCAGCGGCTCGTGACACGGCGAGGGCATCGGCCACGACGTGATCGAACCCGTAGCCACGGTTCGGCTTGGCGCTCATGCCGTGGCCTCGCGCATCGTAGGTCACCACCTGCATGTGCCGGGTGAGTCGAGGCAGCATGCGGTCCCAGATGTGCTGCGACGACGCGAGACCGTGGTGCAGGAGCACCCCGGGCGCATCGGGTGAGGGAGACTCGAACACCCGGACCGCGAGCTGCACGCCTGCGTCACCGATGACCCTGATGAGCCGCTCCTCGGGCATACTGCGCAGCATGGTAGACGCCTTCCGCTCGCCGCTCGCGTCCGATGCGAATGTCGGCAGGACCGCGATCGTGACCGGCGGCGGCACGGGCATCGGACGCGCCACCGCACTCGAGCTCGCGCGGACGGGGGCGCGCGTCGCGATCTGCGGCCGGCGAGCAGAACCGATCGAGGGCGTGGCCTCCGAGCTCGAACAAGGTGGCCACGAGGTGCTCGCACGAACGTGCGACGTTCGCGAGCCCGAGCAGGTGGCCGCCTTCCTTGCCGATGTCGATGCCCGGTTCGGGGTCGTCGACGTGCTCGTCAACAACGCGGGCGGCCAGTTCGCGGCGGCCGCCGAGGACATCTCGCTCAAGGGGCTGCGTGCCGTGCACCGCTTGAACGTCGACGCCGTGTGGCACCTGACCCACGAGGTGGCGACCCGGTGGATGATCCCGCGGCGCGAGGGAGCGATCTTCTTCCTCGGGTTCAGCCCACGCCGGGGCATCCCCATGATGGCTCACTCGTCGATGGCGAGATCGGCGCTCGAGACGATGGCGGCGTCGTTGTCGAACGAGTGGTCGCGGTACGGGATCCGCGCGGTGTGCGTTGCCGCAGGATTGATCCAGACCGAAGGGCTGCAGCAGTACGGCGGTGACGAGACGGTGGCCGAGTACGCGGCACAGGTGCCGATGCGCCGGGCCGGTCTGGCCGAGGAGGTCGCGACGACGATCGCCTTCATCGCCTCGGCGGGCGGGGCCTACATCACCGGCTCGACCGTGCTGGTCGACGGCGGGGCCGACGCCTGGGGCCAGGGCATGCCGCCCCCCGAGCTGGAGTCCGACCGATGAGCTCACGTGCTTGCGATCCGCAGCGCCCGACGCTCAGGATGAACCCATGAGGCTCGGGCAGCGCGACGATCCGGCGCTCGATCGGCGCGCGTTCCTGCGGGCCATGACCGCCGCCGGGGTGGCCCTGCCGTCGGTGCTCGCTGCCGCGTGCGCCCGGGCGTCACGCTCGGGTCGAGCGCCGGCGCCGGCGGGGTCTCGAGCTGTCGGCCCGACCTTCGAGAGCAGCAAGCCCACCGACCGTGCCGTGCTCAGGGTCTACGAGTGGCGCGACTACCTGTCGAAGGGCACCCTGTCGTCGTTCGAGCGGTCGTTCCCCGACGGCGACGTGAGGGTCGAGGTCGAGACCTTCACCCACATGGACGAAGCCATCGCCCGCCTGCAGGATCCCGACACACGGTTCGACGTCGTCTTCCCCACGATCGATGCGCTGCCCGGGCTCGTCGACGCGGGCATCGTGCAGGCGCTCGACCACGACCGGCTTCCGAACCTCGGCAACCTGTGGCCCTGGTTCCGTGAGGGTGCCGGCCCCTTCTACGACCCGGGCCAGCGCTACTCGTTGCCGTACACGGTGTACGTGAGCGGCGTGGCGTGGCGCGCCGACATGGTCGATACGGCCGACGCCCCGGACGCAGCCGCCGATCCGTGGGGTGTCTTCTGGAACCCTCGCTACCGGGGTCGGGTGGGCATGTACGACGGCTTCCTCGAGGCGATGTCGCTCGCGTTGCTGCGTGCGGGCCTCACCGACGTGCGCTCGGCCACCGACGACCAGCTCGCAGCGGCAGCGGCAGCGCTCACCGACGCGGTCGAAGCGACCGCCGTGCGGTTCACCAACGACGGCGTCGAGGAGGGGCTGCCCGAAGGGGAGTTCGCGGTGCACCAGGCGTGGTCGGGCGACGTGCTCAGCGCGCCGGGGTACGCAGCCGCCGAGGGCGATTTCGATCTCGGCAGGAAGCTGCGCTTCTGGTCGCCGGCAGGCTCGGAGAAGATCGTCGGCTGCGACCTGATGGCGGTCTGCGAGCGGGGACGTCATCCCGACCTCGCGCACGCGTTCCTGAATCACCTGCTCGACACCCGCGTGGGCGTCGACAACTTCTGCTGGAACGGCTATCAGCCGCCGCTCGAAGGTGTGACCCGCGACGCCTTCGCAGCGCCGGATTCGCCGTGGCACATGGAGGTGCCGCCGAACCTGCTCGGCGCGCTGCTCGACAACGACTCCTTCGCCGACGCGCAGATGCTGGTCGGGTTCGGCCCGAGCGAGCGGGCCCGATGGCTCGACTACTGGAAGGGAGTCGCTCCTTCCACCTGATCGGGTGCGCCGACACGGGCGGGCAGCCAGGTGAGGTCGGTGTCGTAGGCCTCGAACACCGCGGTGAACTCGCCCGTGGTGGCGTCGACCACCTGCACCAGCACGTTCTGCGGCGTGCACCCGTCGTCCTTGCCGGCGCGTGACGGGGAGACGAAGTCGCCCTTCGAGGTGAAGTAACAGAGGTCGTTCGTGAAGTAGACCCACGACGGCCCCCAGTCGACGCCGTCGGAGGGGTTCTCGAGGTCGGCCAGCGTGACCGAGACGTCGGAACCCTCGCCTGCTCCGGGAAGGTCGCGCCAGATGCGCATCGGATCGACCTCGCCACCGAACCCCTCCATCGGCACCAGCACGTACCCGAACGTGCCGGGGATCTCCTGTCGCGCCGACTGGTGCAGCGGCTCGTAGGGGCTGGCGTCGGAGCCGATGCACGCCGCACAGACGATCGTGAGGAACGTGATCGGCAGCGCCGGGGGTCGCACACGACGAGCGTACCCCGGCGGTGGGTCGACCCGACAGCCAGGAGGGTTCCCACCGACGTGCGGGTGGCGTAGCGTTGCCGGCGGCCGCACCTCGGTGTCGAGGAAGGGGGAGCGATGTACGGAACGGTCGCGCGCATACGAGTGAAGCAGGAGAACCGTGAGCGGTTCAGGAAGGTCACCGCGCAACAGGGGTACGACGAGGTACCCGGCTTCGTCACCTCCTACGTCTTGTTCGAGGACGGCGGCGACACGGCGTGGTTGTTCGCCGTCTTCACCGATCGGGAAGCCTACGAACGCAACGCCGATGATCCGGCTCAGCACGAGCGGTATCTCGAATACCGCGCGCTGCTGGAAGACGAGCCAGAATGGCACGACGGGGAGATCGAACAGGACACCTGATCCGGTCGTCGCGGACGGTCGGGCTCATCGTGTCCGATCGCCGAGACTGGCTCGGGGTGCC
>DASVGA010000211.1:0-2626 GCA_036379795.1 Actinomycetota bacterium
CCGGCACGCCCGAGAGGCCGAACGAGCCTCCCGTCAGTCCGCTCTCGTCGGAGATCACCAGCAGCCGCACGACCTCGCCGAACGAGAACGTGAGCAGCGACGCGTAGATCCCGCGCAGGCGGAGCACCGGGATGCCGATCACGGCGCTCGCGAGGGCCGCGGCCGCGCCGCCAACGATCAGCGAGGACCAGGGGGGCAGGCCCCATCGCAGGCTGACGAGCGCGGCGACGTACCCACCGATCGCGAAGATCGCGAGCTGCCCGAAGTTCCAGATGCCGCCGATGCCGAGCTGCAGGTTCCACGACTGGTTCAGCACCATCCAGATCAGCGCGGTGAGCGCGATGTCGATCACGTAGTCGTTGCGCCACACGAGCGGCAGCACCACGGCCGCGAGCAGCAGCGACCCCACGGCGAACGGGTTCGGACGTCGCCAGCCGAGCATCGCCCCGACGGGCGCGCGCACACCCTCGGCCGCGGCCACCTAGAGCCTCGCCTCTTCCGGCTTGCCGTACAGACCCGTAGGCCTGATGAGCATCACGATCATGATCACGAGGAACAACACCGGAAGCGACCACTTCACGCCGAAGTACAGCGAGATCATGGCCTCGAGCAGCCCGATGATGTACGCGGCGACGATCGTGCCGCGCACGCTGCCGAGACCGCCGAAGATGGCGACGATCAACGCCTTCAACAGTGGAAGGTCGCCCGCGTTCGGCGACACGAAGAAGACGGAGGCGAGCAGCACGCCGGCGATGCCCGCCAGTGCCGACGACACCCCCATCGTGAGGTTGTAGACGCGCTGCACGGGGATGCCCATGAGGCGCGCGGCATCGAGCTGCTGCGCCACCGCGCTGATGCCCAAGCCGTACCTCGTCTTGGACAGGAACACGCCGAGCGCCACGAGCATCGTGATCGCGACGGCGGCCATCACGAGCGAGTGCCAGCTGACGCTCACGCCCTCGATCAGATGCAGGCGACCGCCGATCACGGGCGGCACGGCCTTGTTGCGCGCGCCGAAGATGCGCAGCGCGAGGTTCGACAGCACGATCGCGACCGCGAAGGTCGAGATGAACGCCGTCATCTCGAAGTCCACGCCGACCTTGCCGATGAGTGGGCGAACGGCGATCTGCTGGATCACCACGCCGAACGCGAACGTGATCACGGCCGCCACGACGAGACCGGCGAGCGGTCCCCAGCCCAGCGAGCTGAACATCATCCACGACGCGTACCCGCCCACGAGCACCATCGCCCCCAGCGCCATGTTCAGGGTTCGCAGGGTGCCGTAGATCAGCGTCATGCCGACCGTCATCAGCGCGTAGATCGACCCCGTGACGAGCCCGCTCACGATCGCCTGGATGAACGACCGCATGCCTCAGGTCCCCAGATAGGTCGCCATCACGGCCTCGTCGGCTTGCAGCTGGGCCACCGAGCCTTCCCGCACGATGCGCCCCGACTCGAGCACCAGCACGCGCGCATCGAAGGTCTGCACGTGGCTGAAGTTCTCCTCGACGAGCAACAGGGTGACCCCCGAGGCCACGATCCGCTCGATGTGGCGGTACACCTCGTTCACGATCACCGGAGCGAGCCCCAACGACGGCTCATCGATCATCAGCATGCGGGCTTCGCGCATGAGCCCACGGCCGAGCGCCAGCATGCGGCGTTCCCCACCGGACAGCGTCCTGGCGCGCTGGCCGCGTCGGTCGGCGAGCATCGGGAAGATGCCGAAGACGTGTTCGAGGCGTTGCGAGCGTGAGGCCCAGGCGTCGGCCGGGAACGCGCCGAGCACGAGGTTCTCCTCGACGGTCATGTCCCCGAAGGGCAGATCTCCTTGCGGGATGTGCACGAGGCCGTCGGAGGCGATCACGTCGGGCCGGTGCCCGTCGATCCGCCGGCCGGCGAACACGATCTCGCCGCGGGAGGGGGCCATCAGCCCGCTGATCGTGCGCAGCAACGTCGTCTTGCCGTGTCCGTTCGGGCCGATCACGATCACGAACTCGCCGTCGCCGACCGACAGGTCGATGCCGTGCAACACACGGGTCTGCCCGTACGAGGCGTGCAGATCCTTCGTCTCAAGCATCCGCCGCTCCCGGGGCAGCGTCGGGCACGGGCTCCGTGCCGAGGTAGACGCGGATCACCTCTTCGTGCCGCTGGACATCGGCCGGCGTTCCCTGGAACAGGAGCCGTCCGTGGTTCATGACCATCACCCGATCCGAGATCGACATCAGCGCGCGCATCACGTGCTCGATCAGGACCACCGTGACCCCCGACCTGCGCACCTTGCCCACGAGATCGAGCACGGCGTCGACCTCGCCGGGGTTCAGCCCGCCGACCGGCTCGTCGAGCATCAGCAGCCGAGGGCTGGTGGCGATCGCCGAGGCGATCATGAGCCGCTTCTTGTCGAAGAGCGACATCGGTCCCGCCACCGCCTGCAGCCGCTCATCCAACCCGACGAACTCGGCCGCCTGGCGAGCGCGCTCCACGGTGTCGTCGTCGAACCCCAGCCCCGGCACGCCCCTCGACCGGCGTCCGAAGTACGCCCCCACCATGATGTTGCCCAGCACGGTGTGCTCGGGGAAGACCGCGGGGATCTGGAACGTGCGGGCGACGCCACGGTGGCAGATCGCAT
>DASVGA010000212.1:0-3493 GCA_036379795.1 Actinomycetota bacterium
GATGACCTCGCCCGGGATGTCGATCCACTCGTCGGTCGAGACCTCCTGGCCGATCAGCGACATCGGGAACAGCGGCGCGAGATCGTCGGGTCCCATCGGCTCCTTCGTCTGCGGGTTGAGCGGAGGAAGCGGCTCGATCCCCGACTTCACGATGTCGGGCATGATGTTGAACCACGCCGTGGGGATCTGATCGGGCTGCAGGTCGAATCTGGTGCGAACGTCGCTCATCGAGATCCCCCTGGGTCGGTCGAGGTTGCCGAGGGCGCGAGCCTACCCTTCGGTCGGGTGGCTGGCGACCTCGACCCAGCCGTCGATCTCGCGGGCGAGGAACACCGGCAGCGCGTCGGCCGCGGGACCCTCGATCGGCTCCCCGTTCTCGACGTCGAAGACGCTGCCGTGGCAAGGGCACTCCACGGTCGCCGCTCGATCGTCGATCTCTCCCTCGGCGAGGGAACACCCTTGGTGCGTGCACTCGTCGCCGAACGCGTACAGATGGGCCTCGACATGGGCAACGGTCACGCGCCCCGACGGTGTGTCGTAGGCCCGCATCTCACCTTCCGGTATCTCGACGAGCGCCCCGACTCGCACGAAGTCCATCGGTATCTCCTCCCGTGGGTCAGGCTCTCGAGAGCGCGGTGAACCCTCGCTGCAGCACCGTGAAGACGCCGAGCGCGGCCAGCGCGATCAGCGCCGGGAACATCATGCCCGGGATGAGGAGCCCCACCATCAGCGCGAGCATGCGCTCGAGCCGCTGGAACAGACCCTCGGTGAGGTCGATGCCGACGGCCTCCGCCTCGGCGCGGATCTGGCTCACCCCGAGGCTCACGACGAGCGTGAGCAACGCGAGCACCGCTTGGAGCCGTTCGCCCTGGGACGCGAGGTTCCAGAACAAGCTCGAGAACAGGATCATGTCCGACACGCGGTCGAGCACCGAGTCCATGAACGCGCCCGAGCGACCTTCCTCACCTCGATGTCGAGCGACCGAGCCGTCGAAGACGTCGAGCACGCTGCCCACGATCAATAGCAACCCGGCCGCGAGCCAGTTCCCCACCACGATCTGCCATCCGGTGAGCATGATGAACACGGGCGAGAGCAGCGTGAGCTGCCACGGCCGTACCCCGGTCCAGATCAGGAACGCGAGGATCGCGCGGTAGGGCCAGGCGAGCAGTCGTTGCATGGCGCCGCCCGCTGCGCTCTCGTTCTTGCGGGGGGCGGGCATGTCGCGCACCCGTGGGGCCTCGCGCTCCGTTCCCCCGTCGACGTCGTCGCCCACTAGTCCATACCAGACTAGGTCGCGGTCATCCCACGAAAGGCTCGAAGCCGACCACGACGTAGCGGACGGTGCCCGCCGGCGCCTCGTAGGCGACCTCGTCCTTCAGGGCCGCGCCTTGCAGCGCCGCACCGAGGGGCGAGGTCGTCGTGACCGTGCGGGCGCCGGGTGCCTTCTCCTCCGCGTGCTCGGCGAGCAGGTAGGTCTCGTCGTCGGGATCGGGCTCGTCGAGCGGGCGGATCGTGACGAGCATGCCCGGGCCGATCGCATCCGCGTGCTCGGGAGCCTCGACGATCTCCGGGTCGCGCAGCATCTGCTGGAGCTTACGGATCTTGCTCTCCATGAGCCCTTGCTCTTCCTTCGCCGCGTGGTATTCGGCGTTCTCCTTGAGATCGCCGTGTTCCCGCGCCACCTTGATCTTCTCGGTGATGCGCTCGCGGCCGTGAGTCGTCAGTTCCTCGAACTCAGCTTTGACGCGCTGGTAGGCCTCGAGCGTCAGGGTCGCGCTCGGCTCCTGCCCGGAGGGCCGGGCCGGTCGATTGCGAAGCTCTTCGGGAAGATCGGGCATCGAGCGAGTCTATCGAGGCAGGCAACGAGCTACCGACGACGTCACACCTCGCTGAAGTAGACGTTCTTGACCTCGGTGTAGAGCTGCACCGCGGCCATGCCCATCTCGCGCCCGATGCCGCTCTGCTTGAAGCCCCCGAACGGCGCCTCGGTGTGCACGCTTGAGGCCGAGTTCACGCTGAGGTTCCCAGTGCGGATGCCTTTGGCCACCCTGATCGCGCGCCCGATGTCCCGAGTCCAGATCGTGCCCGAGAGTCCGAACGGAGACTCGTTCGCCAGGCGCACGGCTTCCTCCTCGGTGTCGAAGGGGATCAGGCAGACGACCGGCCCGAAGATCTCCTCCTGGGCGACGCGCCAGGCGTTGTCGACGTCGGCGAGCACTGCGGGTCGCATGAAGAAGCCGTCGCCGTCGATCGCGTCGCCGCCGGTGACCCGCCGCGCCCCCTCGTCGACGCCGATCGAGACGTAGTCGAGCGAGGTCCGGCGCTGGCCCGATGAGATCAACGGGCCCATCTCGGTCGACTCCTCGAGCGGCTGCCCGACCTCGATAGCTTCGGCCCGGGCGGCGAAGCGCTCGACGTACTCGTCGTAGATGCCCCGTTGCACGAACTGGCGCGAGCGCGCGCAACAGTCCTGGCCCGCATTGTCGAAGACCGACCAGAGCGACGTCTCCACGCACACGTCGAGATCCGTATCGTCGAAGACGACGTTCGCCGACTTGCCGCCGAGCTCGAGCGAGACCCGCGTGATGTTCGCCGCGGCCGCCTGCATCACGCTCGTGCCCACCTCGGTCGAGCCGGTGAACGAGATCTTCGACACGCGGGGGTCCGCGACGAGCGCCGACGCCGTCGTCGACCCCGGCCCGGGAAGCACGCTCAAGGTGCCCTCGGGAAGGCCGCACTCGTACAGGATCTCGGCGATCGCGATGGCGGTGAGCGGCGTCTGTGACGCGGGCTTCAGGACCGCGGTGTTGCCGCACGCGAGCGCGGGGGCGATCTTCCAGCTCGCGATCACGGCGGGGAAGTTCCACGGCGTGATCAGCGCGCACACGCCCACCGGCTCACGCAGCGTGACGTCAAGACCCGGCGGCACGATCGGGATCGTCTCGCCCGTGATCTTGTTCGCGGCGCCGCCCCAGTACTCGAAGACGTTCGCGGCGATGTCGATCTCGGCGCGAGCCGAGCCGATCGGCTTACCGCCGTTGCGGGCCTCGAGCGTGGCAAGCCGTTCCTGACGCTCGCGGATCGCGAACGAGGCCCTGGTGAGCACACGGCCGCGCTCCCGGGCGGACATGCGGCGCCACGGGCCTTCGTCGAAGGCGCGAGCGGCGATGTCGACGGCCTGGCGCGCGTCGTCGGCACCGGCCTTCGCCACCTCGGTCATCGGCGCGGCCGTCGCCGGTTCGATCACCTGATCCGTCGCGCCGTCGGCCGCCTCGACGCGTTCTCCGCCCATCACCAGCAGCTCGGTCATTGTCGGGGCTCCCTCCCACCCCCGGGACGACACCCGGGACGACGATGCCCGGGATGATAGGTCGCCCTACCGAGCGTAGGCTTGCCGACGGCTCGATCTGGCGACTCAGAGAGGACGAAACCGATGCGCTTGAACGGCAAGGTGGCTCTGATCACCGGCGGCGGGAGTGGCATGGGCAAGGTG
>DASVGA010000213.1:0-2784 GCA_036379795.1 Actinomycetota bacterium
CGCCACGGTCGGGGGCAACCTCTGCAACGCGTCCCCGGCGGCCGACGGTGTCCCGCCGCTGTTGACGCTCGACGCCTCGGTCGAGCTGATGTCGACGCGCGGAAGCAGGCGGCTCCCGCTCGAGTCCTTCCTCACGGGCTACCGCGAAACGGCCCTGCGCGAGGACGAACTGCTCACCGCTGTCCTCGTTCCACGCGGCATCGAGGGTTCACGATCGGCGTTCGCGAAGCTCGGGCTGCGTCGCTACCTGGTGATCTCGGTCGTGATGGTTGCGGTCGTGGTCGCGATCGACGGCGAGGGGCTCGTCGGAGAAGCGAGGATCGCCGTGGGCGCCTGCTCGCCCGTGGCCCGGCGGCTGCGCTCGCTCGAGTCCCACCTGCAAGGGCGTCGCATCGATTCGGTCGGACCTGCGGCGATCGCCGAGCACCTCAGCGCTCTCACCCCGATCGACGACGTGCGTGCCACGGCCGACTACCGGCGGCACGCGGCCGCCGTGCTGGTGCGGCGCGCGCTCGCGCGCTGCGAGGCGGTCGCGGCATGACCGCGGTGTCCGTGAACGGAACGCCGGTCCACGTCGTGGCCTCGGCGCGACGGCTGAGCGAGTTCCTGCGCGAGGAGCTCGGCCTCACCGCGACGAAGGTCGGATGCGACGCAGGCGACTGCGGGGCGTGCACCGTGCTGGTCGACGGTGAGCCGGTGAGCGCGTGCATGACGGCGATCGGGAGCCTGGCCGGGCGGGAGGTCGACACCCTCGAGGGGCTCCACGCGACCGGAGAGGTGCTGGCGCTGCAGCACGCGTTCCTCGCCCACGGCGCCGCGCAATGCGGCATCTGCACGCCCGGCATGCTCGTCTCGGCCGCGGCGCTCCTGCGCTCGACCCGCACGCCGAACGAGCACCAAGTGATGGACGCCCTCGGGGGTGTGCTCTGTCGATGCACGGGCTACCGCAAGATCGTCGCCGCCGTCATGGCCGCACAGGCGGGGGAGATCGTGGAGCCGCCGCCTCCCGTAGGCAAGGCGGTGGGGCATCGGGTGCGCCGGGTCGACGGGGTGCCCAAGGTGAGCGGTACCGACGTCTTCGGCGCCGATCGCCCACCCGATGCCGCGCTCACGATCCGCATCGTGCGCTCGCCGCATCACCGGGCGGGCTTCCGGCTGGGCGACCTCGACGCCTACGCAGCGACCACCCCCGGGGTCGTCGCGGTGCTGACCGCGGCCGATGTCCCCGGTCACAACCGGTTCGGGGTGATCCCCGCCACCGCCGATCAGCCGGTCTTCGCCGAGCGGGAGACGCGGTTCCGCGGCGAAGCGGTCGCGATGGTCGTCGGCGAGCCCGACGCGATGGCGGAGCTCGACCTCTCGGGATTCCCCGTGACCTGGCAGGAGCTCGATCCGCTCCTGTCGATCGACGAAGCCCGCGCCGACGGTGCGTACCCGATCCACGACGATCGCGAGGGCAACGTACTCGTCCGCGGCCTCGTGCGCCGAGGCGATCTCGCCGAAGGGTTCGGGTCCGCAGTCGTCGAGCTCGAGGGCACCTTCGAGACCGGCTTCATCGAGCACGCCTACATCGAGCCGGAAGCCGGGTCCGCGCAGCGCGTCGGCGACCGCGTGGAGGTGCAGGTGACCACCCAGTCGCCGCACATGGACCGTGTCGAGCTCGAAGCGATCCTCGGCGTTGCCGAGGGAGCGGTGCGCATCGTGCCCACGGCGGTCGGCGGTGGGTTCGGCAGCAAGCTCGACCTGTCGGTGCAGCCGTACCTGGCGCTCGCCGCCTTCACGCTCGATCGCCCGGTACGGCTCACCTACACGCGACCGGAGTCGATGATGTCCACGACCAAGCGGCATCCGTCGCGCATGCGCGTACGCGTCGGCGCCACGCGTGACGGGCGACTCACCGCCATGGACTTCACGGGGGAGTTCGACACCGGCGCCTACGCGTCGTGGGGCCCGACGGTCGCGAACCGCGTGCCGGTGCACGCCGGCGGGCCCTACGTCTATGACGCCTACCGTGCGCGTACCGTGGCGGTGCATACGAACGGCCCGCCGGCGGGCGCGTTCCGCGGCTTCGGCGTGCCGCAGTCGACGATCGCGACCGAGGCGCTGCTCGACGAGCTCGCCGACACCGTGGGGATCGATCGGCTCGAGTTCCGGTACCGGAACGCGCTCACGGCGGGCGTTCCGACGGTCACCGGGCAGGTGTTCGCGTCGGGCGTCGGCTACCGCGAGTGTCTCGAGGCGTTGCGGCCGCACTGGGAACGAGCGCGCGCCGACGCGGCCGCGGCCAACGCGTCGCCGAGCGCAACGATGCGCCGGGGGGTGGGGCTCGCCGGCATGTGGTACGGGTGCGGCAACACGGCGCTGCCGAACCCGTCGACGATCCGGGTCGGGCTCCGCCGTGACGGCCGCGTCGTGCTGTTCCAGGGGGCGGTGGACATGGGACAGGGCGCGAACACGGTGATGACGCAGATCTGCGCCGACGCCCTCGGCGTCGACATGGCGGCGATCGTCACGCTCGGCGCCGACACCGACACCACCCCCGACGCCGGCAAGAGCTCCGCGTCGCGTCAGACGTTCATCTCGGGCAACGCGACCTTCCTCGCGGCGACGACGCTGCGTGATCGCCTGCTCGCAATCGCCGATGCCTCCCATGACGCCCATCTCGAGCTCGACGGTTCCCGGCTCGTGGTGCACGATCGTGACGAGACGACGACCGTCGATCTCGCCTCGCTCGACGCCGATGAGGACGGGCTCGTCGTGCGAGCTACCGGCACCTACGACCCG
>DASVGA010000214.1:0-5311 GCA_036379795.1 Actinomycetota bacterium
CGCGCAACTCCGGCTGGAATACCACGAGCAAGGCGAACGCGCCGTACGTGAACACGATGCCCAGCAGGTAGGTCACCAGACCCAGCTTCAGCAGCCACGCCGCGGCGTACGTCGCGAACAACAGGACGATGCCAAGCGCGATTTGCAGCGCGCGTGTCCCGTGCAGCAGCAGCAGGACGCGATACAGAGCGTATGCGACGACCGCGATCTCCAGCGCGTCGCGCCACCCCGGATGAATGAGTCTGACCTGATCGAGCGGATTCACGCCGTCGTCTCTGCCTGCCTGATCGCCCACGCGACGTCGAGCGCCTGTCGCGCGGCACGAACGTCGTGAACTCTGAACAATAGCGCGCCACGGTCCAGCGCCGCGACGTTCGCGCCCGTCGTCCCGTGAACGCGCTCGGCCGGCTGCGCGACACCGGTCAGCTCGCCGATGAACCGCTTCCGCGACGCACCCACGAGCACGGGCGTCCTGAGTTGCTCGAACGTGGAGATCGCGCGCAGGAGCGCGAGGTTGTGCTCGAGGGTCTTGCCGAACCCGAGCCCCGGATCGACGCAGAGGCGGTCGCGGGGCACGCCGGCGGCCACGGCCGCGCCGATGCGCGCTGCGAGGAAGTCGCGCACCTCCGACACGACGTCGTCGTACCGGGGATCGGTCTGCATCGTCGTGGGGTCGCCGAGCATGTGCATCAGCACGAGGCCAGCCCCCGCATCGCGGACCGCCGAGAACATGGCCGGGTCGCGAGCGGCGCTCACGTCGTTGACGATGTGCGCGCCCGCCTCGAGGGCAGCACAGGCGACCTCGGGGCGGCGCGTGTCGACGCTGAGCGCGACGTGCGTGGGCGCCGCCTCGGCGAGCCCCGCGATCACGGGCACCACACGCTCGAGCTCCTGGTCCGCGGGGACCGGCTCGGCGCCAGGCCTCGTCGACTCGCCGCCGACGTCGAGGATGTCTGCGCCCTCGGCGGCGAGCTGCACGCCATGGGCGATGGCGTCGTCGGTGGTCGCGAGCATGCCACCGTCGCTGAACGAGTCGGGCGTGACGTTCACGATGCCCATGACGAGGGTTCGCCCGCCGAGCGGGAACGTACGGTCGCGGCAGCGCCACGCGGGGTCGGTCACGCCCGGCATCGTAGTGCCCGGCGCGATGCAGGGCAGCGTCAGCGCATGCCGATGTGGTTCATGGCCTCCTGCCGCGTACGAGCGTCGGTGCGGAACAGGCCGCGCACCGCCGAGGTCACCGTGACCGAACCCGGCTTCTTGATGCCGCGCATCGTCATGCACAGGTGCTCTGCCTCGATCACCACGAAGACCCCGCGCGGCTCCAGGGCTCGCTCGATCGTGTCGGCGATCTCGGTCGTGAGCCGTTCCTGCACCTGCGGCTTCTTGGCGAGCACGTCGACGACCCGCGCGATCTTCGACAGGCCGGTGATCTGCCCGGCCTTGTTGGGCACGTAGGCGACGTGGGCCCGGCCGTTGAACGGGATGAGGTGGTGCTCACAGATCGAGTAGAGGGGGATGTCGCGCACCATGATCATCTCGTCGAAGTCGGCGCCCTCGACCACGGTCACGATGCCGGTCGGATCCTCGCCCACACCCCCGGCGATCTCGCGGTACATGCGCGCCACGCGCGCCGGGGTCTCCTTGAGGCCGCCGCGATCGACGTCCTCGCCGATGCCTTCGAGGATCAGCCGAACGCCCTGCTCGATCTTCGCGTCGTCGAACCCTGCCATGAGACGGGCATGCTACCCGTCGCCGCCCGGCTGCGGGAAGACGGCCCGGCCGCGCTACGGAACGTCGGTCGTGGCACGCCAGCAGTCGTACCAGCCGTCGGGGGTCCTGCACCACATGGTCGCCGGCACCGGCTCGGTCGGCTCTCGAGCGCTCGCCGAGACCATCATGAGCGCGACCGCTGCGATCACCACCGCGGCGGCAGCAACGGCGACGACGCGCGTGAGCACCGAGACGAGCCGCCATTCGTCGACCGGCTCACGGCGGCGGGGCGGTGCCTCGGTCCCGATGCGTGGCGCGTGGTCGGCCGGGTTCGGCGAGGCGTGACGCCCGCGCGAGGCTGCCGCGCCGGTCGGCCGCGGCGCGACGTGCGATGCCACCGGTCCGGGCCGCCTCGCTCGCTCTCGCGCCACCCGCTCGAGCCAGACGGCCCGGTCATAGGCCGCTCGGTCACGCTCGTCACCGAGCACCTCGTAGGCGGCCGCGATCCGCCGGAAGCCGGCGGCTTCCTGCGCGGGATTCGTATCAGGGTGGTGCCTGCGCGCCAGCGCTCGATACGCGTGCCGGATCTCGTCGCCGGACGCCTCGGGCGCCACGCCCAGCAGCGCGTAGAGATCCTCGCCTGAGGCGACCGCGCGATGAACGGCATCCACCGCCCGAGTGTATGACGACCGGCTACGAAGGCACGATGCGGTCGAGCGTGCCCGGCAGCTCCGACAGGTCGGGAAGCGTCGCCGACCGCGGCACCATGCTCGTCTCGCCGAGCCGGTCGATCCACACCGCCGGCAGGCCGAGCTTCGCGCACGGCTCGATGTCGTGGAACAGCGACGCCGCGACGTGCACGTGGCGCGGGCGTTCTGCTTCCGTGCGCCGGAAGAACGTCTCCCAGTGGCCGAACGCCGGCTTGTAGGAGCCGATGTCGCTCGCGACCACCCGCTCGTCGATCTCGACCCCGATCGCCGCGATCGACGCATCGAGCAGGTCGGGGTCGGTGTTCGACAGGATGGCGAGCTTCCAACCCGACGCGCGCAACGTCGTCAGCACCGCCGGCACCTCGGGGAAGACCGTCCACGACGGCAACGATCGCGCGAGCGCATCGGCCTCACCGGCGGGGACCGTGAGGCCGAGCTCGCGAGCGACCTCGACCATCGTCTCGGCCATGACCGCGCGGTACGGGATGCCGCGATCTCGCTGTATCCCGGGTTCGATGCGCATGTACGTCTCGAGCAGCGCCGCGTCACCGGTCGTCTCGGGCCACAGGCGGGCCAGCGTGTCGCGCACCCCGCCGAACCAGTCGACGAGGGTTCCGTAGCAGTCGAACGTGGCCCACCGATCGCCCATGACGACCTCAGGCAGGCGAGAGGCCGGGGCCGCCGAGCTTGGGGCGCAGCGGACCGGAGCGCTGCTCACCCGGCGAGTCGTCGCGCTCGCGCTCACGTGATGCCTGCCGTGAGACGGCGAGACCGGCCGAGCGTTCCTCGTGTGCACGCGGCTCCCTGCGCTCGACGTCGGCGAAGAAGGCGATCACGTCCTCTCGCCCCATCGTCTCGATCTCGATCAAGCGGTCGGCGAGCGCGTCGAGCTTGTCGCGATTGGTCGTGAGGATGTCGAGCGCGACGTCGTGCGCCTCGTCGATGAGCTCTCGCACCTCGATGTCGATCTCGAACGCCACGGCGTCGGAGTAGTCCGGCGTCGAGCCCCAGTCGCGACCGAGGAACACCTCGCCCTGCTTCACGCCGAGCGTGCGCGGCCCGATCGAGTCACTCATGCCGTACTCGGTGACCATCTGGCGAGCGATCTTGGTGGCACGCTCGATGTCGTTGCCGGCGCCGGTCGTCACGTCGCCCGCGATGATCTCCTCGGCCACGCGACCACCCATGAGCATCGCGAGCTCGTCGCGGAGCTGCTCACGCGTCATCAGGAACCGGTCCTGCTCGGGCAGCGTGAGCGTGTAGCCGCGGGCCCGGCCACGCGGGATCACGGTGATCTTGTGCACCTCGTCGGTATTGGGAAGCACGTGGGCCACCATCGCGTGCCCGCCCTCGTGGTAGGCGATCAGCCGGCGTTCCTGCTCGTCCATCACCCGGCTCTTTCGCTCGGGTCCCGCCATGACGCGGTCGACGGCCTCTTCGACCTCCTGCATCGAGATCGCCTTGAGGTCGCGTCGGGCAGCCAGCAACGCCGCCTCGTTGATCGCGTTGGCCAGGTCGGCTCCGGTGAACCCGGGCGTGCGGCGCGCGAGCACCTCGAGGTCGACCGTCTCGTCGAACGGCTTGCCTCGGGCGTGCACCCGCAGGATAGCCTTGCGGCCTTCGAGGTCCGGCCGGTCGATCACGACCTGCCGGTCGAACCGCCCCGGGCGCAGCAGGGCGGGATCGAGGATGTCGGGACGGTTCGTCGCCGCCATGAGGATCACCGTCGTCCGCTGGTCGAACCCGTCCATCTCGACGAGCAGCTGGTTCAGCGTCTGCTCACGCTCGTCGTGGCCGCCGCCGAGCCCGGCGCCGCGTTGGCGACCGACGGCGTCGATCTCGTCGATGAACACGATCGCCGGGGCGCTCGCCTTCGCCTGCTCGAACAGGTCACGCACCCGTGCCGCCCCGACCCCGACGAACATCTCCACGAAGTCCGATCCCGAGATCGAGAAGAACGGCACGCCCGCCTCGCCGGCCACGGCGCGGGCCAGCAGGGTCTTGCCGGTTCCGGGCGGTCCGAACAGCAGCACGCCTCGCGGGATCTTGGCCCCCATCGCCTGGAACTTGCCCGGATGCTGCAGGAAGTCCTTGACCTCCTGGAGCTCCTCGATCGCCTCGTCGACGCCCGCGACGTCGCCGAAGGTGGTCTTGGGCTCGTCCTTGTTCACGGTCTTGTGCTTGCTGCGCCCGAACTGCATCACCCGCCCGCCGCCGCCCTGCGAACGGTTCATGACGTAGAGCAGGATGCCGCCGATCAGCACGACCGGCAGGATCACGGTGACGAGCGTGCCGATCAGCGCGTTCGGCTTCTGCGCGTCGACCTCGGTGGGCACCCCCGCCTTCTTGAGCAGGGCCGTGAGATCGTCGGCGTACTCGGTGGGGTAGGTCGTGCGATAGGCGGTGCCGTCGATCAGTTCGCCTTCGACCGCCTGGTCGCCGTCGAGCAGCACGGCGGTGGCGACCCTTCCCTCGCTGACGGCGGTCTCGAAGGCGCTCAGCTCGATCGCGTCGCCCGAGCCTTGGCCGTTCATCATCGACACCACGAGCAGGAAGACCAGCGTGCCCATCACGATCCAGAGCGTGGGCGTGCGCGCGACCTTCTTGAGCGGAGTCTCGGGCTGCTGGCTCAGGGCGTGCTCCTCGGGGACGATCGGGCGTAGCCCGGCGCGCGCGGCGCCGGATCCGCCGTCGGGCGCGATGGTAGCACCGGGCCCTGATGCGATGGCTCGCCGACCGGGGCGCTCAGCGCATGCCGGTGTCGACGCTCACCGTGACCTCGGCCCATGCGCCCGCATCCACGGTGACGGTCGCCGGAGCGGCGCCCCCGATCCCGCCGGGTTCGGTGACCGCGGACACGACGTACTCGCCGGGCTCGAGTGCGATCT
>DASVGA010000215.1:0-2235 GCA_036379795.1 Actinomycetota bacterium
CTGAGCGCCCCCATGCGATCGTCGCCCGCGGCACGGGTCACCACCCCGATGTCAGGCAACGACCGGGGATCGATCTTCTCGATGCCGCCCACGAAGACGGCACCGACGACCTCATGCCCTCGTTCCGAGGCCGTGTCGATGGCCCACCGGGTGACCGGTGGATAGTGTTCGCCGTCCACGAGCACGACGGTTCGCATGGCGGGATCCTTCCTGAGACGGACGTGGGAACCGTCGGTCGGTCTGGAGGCGCAGCGCACGCCACGCTGTCAATCGGCGACGGGTGCGCGCTCCTGCACGGGCTGCTCGTGCTCCCGATGGAACTGATCGCCCGCCAGGGAGAAATGCGTCATCACGTGACTCTCCCCGAACGGGAACCGACGCAGGATACGCACCTGGCCGTCGTCGAACTCCAACACGTTGTAGCAAGGTTTCGTGTACCCGCGCACCCTGAGCGACGATACGGTGCCCGCGTTGGCCACGTACATGTTCTCGAGCCGCCACACGTACGGCACGTGCTTGTGCCCCGAGAGCACGACCTGCACCCCCGACCGGATCAACACCTCGAGCAGGTCGCCGGCGTCCATCACGGTGCTTCGCTCACGTCCCGTCCCGGGGATCGGAAGCAGGTGATGGTGGAGCACGAACACCTTCAGCTGGGCCGGCTCCTCGAACTGACGCCTGATCCAGTCGTAGTGGACGCGCCCGACCTTGCCTTCGTTGAGGTCCGGCTCGCTCGAGTCGATGCCGACGAGCCGCACGCCTTCGATGTCGTGCGACCACATGCGCGGCCCGATCAGGTCTTCGAAGTGCAGGTAGCCGACATTGCGGGAGTCGTGGTTGCCGGGCACCGTGAGCATCGGCGCTTGGATGCGCTCCGCGTACGCGACCCAGTTCTTGTACTCCTGGCGGTACCCATCGGCCGTGAGGTCGCCGCTCACGACCACGGCGTCGGGGCGCAGCTCGTTCAGCTCCGCGATCACCCGGTTCATGAGGTTGGGCACGAAGAAGGGTGAACCGACGTGCGGATCGGAGATGTGCGCGATCGTGACCACGAGTGCAGCCAGTCTACGGCCGCTGCGACGGCCTCGGGTGGAAGCGCGCGTGGGACGATACCTGGCCAGATGACGTGGCTCGACCTGCTGCTGATCGCGCTGCTCGCGGCGTCCGTCTACTCCGGATACCGTCGCGGCGCCGTGCTACAGCTGATGGGCGTCGCGGGCTTGTCGATCGGCGTCGTGGTCGGCGTGATGCTCGCACCTCGGGTCGCGGTGCTCGCGGACTCCCAGCCGACCGCGGTGGCGATGGTGCTCGGCACGGCCCTCGTGGCCGGAGCCATCGGCAACATGCTGGGCTGGCTCGTTGGAAGCCGGCTGCGCAGCCGGGCGCAGGAGACGCCGCTCCGCAAGGCCGACGCGCTCGGTGGCTCGGTCCTGTCGGGCATCGCCCTCCTGATGGCCACGTGGTTCCTGGCGCTCAACCTCATCGATGGGCCGTTCCCGATGATCGCGCGCGGGCTCCGCTCGTCGCGGATCGTGCAGACCCTCGAGGCGACCCTCCCGGCTCCACCGTCGCTCGTGGAGCGAGCGAGCGAGCTCTTGCCCTGGTTCGGTCTTCCCGACGGGTCGGTGGATCTGCCGGGGCGGCCCGCTCCGCCGGTCAAGGCTCCGACCGATGCGCAGTTGGCTTCGGCGACCCGCGCCGCGCAGCGCTCCACGGTCGAGGTGGTGGGCGACGGCTGTGCCGAAGGATCGGTGAACCAGGGATCGGGCTTCGTGGTGGGCCCCGGTCTCGTCGTCACCAACGCGCACGTCGTGGCCGGTACCCACACGCAGTGGGTGCAGCTCGGCGCCGACTCGTTGGCCGCCTCGGTCGTGGGGTTCGACAGCGACCTCGACATCGCCGTCCTCGACGTGAGCGGGCTCGAACGCGAGCCCCTGCGCCTGCTCGAGGGCGAGGCCGAACGTGGCACCGTCGGTGCGGTCCTGGGGTTCCCTGGAGGTGCGTCGCTGCAGGCCGACGCGGCTGCCGTGCTCGCGGTGATCGAACCGGTCGGCCCCGACATCTACGGACGCGGGCAGGTCCGTCGACGCATCTACGAGCTGCAGACCCGGATCGATCGAGGCAACAGCGGCGGCCCATTCGTCCTCGCGAGCGGCGAGGTCGCAGGCCTCGTCTTCGCGAGCTCCGCCGATCGCGAGGGGGTCGGCTACGCCATCGTCTCCGCCGACGTCGGCC
>DASVGA010000216.1:0-2027 GCA_036379795.1 Actinomycetota bacterium
CTCGTGCCCCGCGAGCGCAGGAACGTCACGTACCGGCCGAGGTCACGGCGGTAGGCGTCGAGCGTGTGGTCGGACAGGCCACGTTCCACCGCCAGGTGATCCAGGTAGCGCGCGACGCGTGTCTCGATCGGGGTCACCATCGCGCCTCACCGCACGCCGGTCCCGTCGACGACCGAGGCGAGGGGCGTGGAGGCCATGCCATGTGCGGCGGCAACGCCCTCGTTCGTGACGAGTCCCGAGTGCACGTTCACACCGAGCGCGAGGGCAGGGTCGGAGCGCACCGCGTCTCCCAGACCTCGGTCGGCGATCGCCGCGACGTACGGGAGCGTCACGTTCGTAAGCGCATACGTCGAGGTTCGGGGCACGGCACCCGGCATGTTGCCGACGCAGTAGTGCACCACGTCGTCGACCAGGTACGTCGGATCGGAATGGGTCGTGACGTGCGACGTCTCGAAGCACCCACCCTGGTCGATCGAGATGTCGACCAACACCGATCCCGGCCGCATCGCCGCCACCATGTCGGCCGTGACGAGGTGCGGCGCCCTGGCGCCCGGCACGAGCACGGCGCCGACCACCATGTCCGCTCCGAGCACCAGCCCTTCGATGGCGAGGGCGGAGCTCATGACGGTCTCGATGCGACCGTGCCAGATGCGATCGATCTCGCGCAGCCGATCTACGTTGCGATCCACGACCGCGACGTCGGCTTCCATGCCCGCCGCGATCTGCGCCGCGTTGGCCCCGGCCATGCCCGCCCCGAGCACCACGACCCTCGCCGGCGCCACTCCCGACGAGCCACCCATCAGCACGCCTCGGCCGCCACGGGGGCGCTCGAGCGCCCCGGCGCCCTCTTGGGGCGCCATGCGCCCGGCGATCTCCGACATCGGCGCGAGCAACGGCAGTCGCCCGTCGGCGGTCTGCACGGTCTCGTAGGCGACCGACGTGACCTCGCGTTCGGCGAGGAACCGCGTGAGTCCCTCGTCGGCCGCGAGATGCAGGTACGTGAAGAGCACCTGCCCCGTTCGGAACCGCTCGTACTCCTCGGGCTGCGGCTCCTTCACCTTCACGATCATGTCGGCCTCGGCGAACACGGCGTCGGCGTCGGTGGCGATCTGCGCACCCGCGGCCTCGTAGTGCTCGTCCGCGATCGCGGAGCCGAGACCGGCGCCCGCCTGGACGACCACGCGATGCCCCGCGTGGGTGAGCTCGCGGACCCCCTCGGGGGTGGCGGCCACCCGGTACTCGTGGTCCTTCACCTCGGTGGGGATCCCGACGATCACCAGGCGTCTCCTCGCGCGCTCGGCGGCAGCGGCAAGCGTAGCTCCGTGCCCTGCGTGGCGCCGCTCACAGGCGCCCTTCGGCCATCAGCAGCGCCAACGCCGTCTTCACGTCCCGCACGCGCCCCGCACGCGCCGCGCTCACCATCGCGGCTCGCGGCTCGCGGACGACGGCGATCCCTTCCTCGGGCTCGCCCTCGGGGTCGGCCCGGGTGCGGGCCACGAACAGGTGGACGTACTCGTCGGAGAACCCGGCGGTCGAGTAGTAGCCGCCGAGGAACTCGATCGTCTCGTGGCGGTACCCGGTCTCCTCGAAGAGCTCGCGCGCCGCGCACGTGAGCGCGTCCTCGTCCCGGACGTCGAGGAGGCCGGCGGGGATCTCGGTGAGCTGGGAGCGAACGGCCGGACGGAACTGCCGGACGAGGAGCACGTCACCCCCGGGGGTGATCGGGAGGACCCCGGCTGCCCCTGGGTGCCGCACGACCTCGTGACGGTACGGGTCGCCCCAGTCCTCGAGCTCGAGGGTGAGGACGGTCCCCGAGAAGACGCGCTCGACGCCGCGCGGCTCCCCGGAGGCCACCGTCACGGCTCAGCCGGTCACGACGACCGGCTCGTCGGCATCGGCGTGCGTGCGCCGCCGCGCGACGGCCGCCCCGATGAAGTCGCGGAACAACGGATGGGGCCGGGTGGGGCGCGACCTGAGCTCGGGGTGGAACTGTCCCGCGATGAAGAACGGATGCCCGGGCAGCTCGA
>DASVGA010000217.1:0-5164 GCA_036379795.1 Actinomycetota bacterium
CGTCATACCCCGACGTCGAGTCGCATCTGGGTGAGGCTCGAACCCTCGGAAACGGGCCTGCTACTGAGCGTCGAGGATGACGGCCCCGGCGTGCCCGAGGATCTCCGCGGAGCGATCTTCGAGCCGTTCCGCCAGGGAGACCCCGCGTCGGGTCACGCCCCCGGCACGGGGGTGGGGCTTTCCCTGGTGACGAGGTTCGCGGAGCTCCACGGCGGACGAGCGTGGGCCGAGGACAGGCCTGGCGGAGGCGCCGCGTTCCGCGTGTTCCTCCCGTCGGCACCTGGCTCGGCGCCGGATGCGTCCTCGGACGACCTCGCGTCGGCCTCGGCCGAGACCGGGTAATCGGCCGCGGAGCTATCGGTCGCCGGCCTCGGCCGATCCGGCTCGCTCCCGGGGCGCTCGGCCGTCGTCGCGGTGACGCAGACCGACGAGCCGCATGCGCACGGCGGCGAGCACCGATCGGCCGCCGCGAGCCCTGGCGAGGCGGCGCTGTTCCTCGAACTCCTGCTTCGCATCTTCCGGGTCGACCTCGCGGGTGAGATCGGCTTCGACCACGTCATGGCGATCGAGAGCGCTCGAGATGAGGGCCTGCACGATGGCCGCGACCGGCAACGCGATGAACGCTCCGAGGATGCCGGCGATGCTCGCCCCCGCGATCGCGCAGCCGAAGGCGACGGCCGCGTGCAGCTCCATCGTCTTGGCCGTGATCCGCGGTCCGAGCACGTAGTTCTCCACCTGCTGGTACGCCGCGAAGAAGGCGAAGAGCACCAGCGCCCGGAAGGGGCTCTCCACCACCGTGACCAGCAACGGGAGCGACATCGCGATGTAGGTGCCGACGGTGGGGATGAACTGCGACACGAGGCCCATCCACATCGCGAGCGGGACCGCGAACGGGATCCCGAGCACGGTCAGCACGACGAAAGTGGTCAGCCCCGCGACGAGGGCGAGCAGCAGCCTCGAGTAGAGGTAGGCCCCCGTCTTCTCGATCGCGACCTCCCAGATCCACAGCACCCGGCGCTGCCGCGCGGGCGGCAGCACCGCCAGCACCGTGCGCCGGAACCGAGGGCCGTCGGCCGTGAGGTAGAAGGTGAACAGGCCCACGGTCAGCAGCATGAAGATGGCTCCGACGAGCGAGGATGCGAACCCGAAGACGTTGCCGGCTACGTTGGTCGCGAATCCGGCCAGGTTCGAGTCGACGCTGCGGAGCTGCTCCTCGAGGGTGGCCTGGGAGATCTCCACGTTGAACCAGCGCTCCGTGTTCCTACTGGCCGTATCGACGATGTCGGGCGCGGCCTCGATCAGTGCCCGGAGCTGGTCGACGATCAGCGGGATCATCGAGGCGACCATCACGACGGAGAACACGATGACGCCGAGCAGGATCGCGCCCGTCGCGATGCCCCGGCGCCAGCCGCGGCGCGCGAGCCAGTCGACCGCAGGCTCGAGGGCGAACGATGCGAACAGCGCCACGAGGATCCACGTCAGCAGGCTCGAGAGCTGTCGAAGCACGGACGTGACCGTCGTCGCGACCAGCCAGGTCACGAAGATCAGCGCGAGCAGCGACACGATCCACCGCCACGGGGGCGGCTGGATCACGACCGGTACCGGCTCGCGGTCGTCGACCGACGAGGCACGGTCAGGTGTCGGCTCGTGTTCCTCGCTCATCGGCTCCCCCGTCGGGCCGAGGATACCCGCCGGCGCAGATAGACTCGACCACGTGCCCCTGCGCGATCACAATCCCCGCGGCCGCCGCCTGCACCTTCCGATCGTCTCGGTCTCGAACGGCCACGTCGCCGGATCCGACGTGGGGGTGAACGCGCGCGGCGAACGCAAGCCGCCGTGGCTCAAGGTGCGGCTGCGCAACGGGCCCAACGCCACCGAGCTGCGAACGATCATGCGTGGCCTCGACCTGCGCACCGTGTGCGAAGAGGCGATGTGCCCCAACATCCACGAGTGCTGGGAGGACCGCGAGGCCACGTTCCTGATCCTCGGCGACCGATGCACGCGTCGCTGCGGGTTCTGTGACGTGATGACCGCCAAGCCCGATCCGGTCGATCGTGACGAGCCGGCACGCATCGCCGAAGCCGTCGCGCGCATGGGCCTGCGCTTCGTGGTGCTCACCGGCGTCGCTCGCGACGATCTTCCCGACGGGGGCGCGGCGGCGTGGGCCGAGACCATCCGTCGGGTGCGTGAGTCGGTGCCGGGCGTGCGCGTGGAGGTCCTGCCGAGCGACTTCAAGGGCGGCGAACGCGACATCGCCACCGTGCTCGCCGCCGAGCCCGACGTGTTCGCGCACAACCTCGAGACGGTCCGCCGCCTGCACGATCGCATCCGCCCGGCGTTCGGGTACGACCGTTCCCTCAACGTGCTTCGGCTCGCCAAGCGGCTCCGCGAGGGCCAGGTCACGAAGTCCAACCTGATCCTCGGTATGGGCGAGAGGCCCGACGAGGTCGCGTCGGCCCTGGGCGACCTCGCCGAGGCAGGCTGCGACATCGTCACGATGGGCCAGTACCTGCAGCCGACCGCCCAGCACCTGCCCGTCGACCGATGGGTGCATCCCGACGAGTTCGCTGCGCACGCTCGCACGGGCGAGGCACTCGGCATCGCCCACGTGGAAGCCGGACCCTTGGTCAGATCGAGCTATCACGCCGGCACCCAGTTCGAGCGCGCGCGCGAGCGGTCGCTCGCGCCCCGCGTCGAAGGTGGAGGAGCCGGCCTGTAAGCCGGATCCTGTGTGCGGGGCTCGCGCCCCGCCGGCGACCATCTCTCTCGGCGACATCTCGCGACGTCGCCGCCGGACCGTTCACCGGCCCGATGCGGCCTACCCGGCAGCTCGGACGGGCCGTCCTCGAACGCTGCCTGCTCGGCCTTGCTCCGGATGGGGGTTGCCAGCCGCGGCGGTCGCCCGTCGCGCTGGTGCGCTCTTACCGCACCGTTTCACCCTTACCTCGTGCGGCGAGCCGCGCGAGGCGGTCTGCTCTCTGTTGCCCTGTCCGCGAGGTCTCCCCCGCCTGGCTCTCGCCAGCATCCTGCCCTGCGGAGTCCGGACTTTCCTCGAACGGCCGAGGCCGTCCGCGGCCGCCCGGCCGACTCCTCCGAGGCGAGGATACCCCGCCGTAGACTGCCGGACGATGACGCGCCGCAGGATCGCCGGGTTGACGATGCTGATGCTCCTCGCGGCCGCATGCTCGGCCGAGATCGAGGGACCCGCGAGGCCCGCGCCGGCACAGGAGCTGCGAGGAACGCCGGCGATGCTGCAGGCTCAGGTGCGTGGCGCCACGCTTCGTTTCGTCGAGGCCTACCGAGCCACCGTCGCCGGCGGCGACGACCTGCGAGCGGTCACCGCAGGTCCGCTGATGCGGCGCTTCGCGCACTGGGTGGGAGTGATGAATCGCGCGTTCCCGGGCGAGGTGACGGCCACCTCGACGGTGAGCGCGCTGGGTCAGGCGAGTCCGGTCGACCCCTCCGGGCGGGTGCTCGACGTCGACCTCGCCGCGCAGATCGACGTGGTGGCGCAGCCGACGAGCGGCGATCCGCTCCAGTTCTCGATACCCCTGGGTGGCCCAGTGCGGCTCGCCGCCACGGCTCCCGGAAGCTGGCGGGTCATCAACTTCGTGCGGTTCGGCGTGCCGGTGAGCAGTGCCTTCGTGCCGCTCGACATCACGTTCGAACGGCCGGGCGTGCGTGTCATCCTCGATTCTTTCGGGGCGGTGCCGACGTGGGCGTTCTTCGTTCGCATCACGGCCACCGGCGGGTCTGCCGTCACGCTCGAAGAGCCGGACGTCACCCTCGTCGACCCGGAGGGTCGAAGGGTGGCCGAGGCCGTCGAGGTGTCGGTGCCGTTGCTCGAGATCGCCCCCGGGCCCGTGGTGGAGGGAGCGCTCTCGTTCGAGCCGCCCGATCGCGTCGGAGGTCTGTCGCTTCGTATCGATCTCGCCGGCGAACGCGACCCGGCGCCGCTCGAGATCCCACTCGACCCGCTGCTCGGCGAACTCTTCGGAACGGGTACCGGCGCCGGGTAGCTCCCCGAGTCAGCGGGCCGCCAGCCACGCGTCGACGGCCTCGTTGGCGAGCCGGTCGGCCTCGGTATTGCGCTCTCGACGCACGTGCTCGTATTCGATCGAGTCGAACCGCGAGGCGATCTCCCGCACGCGGCGATGCAACGGCTGGAGATGCGGCGTCTTCACTCGATAGACGCCGGTGAGTTGGTTGATCAGCAGCTGGGAGTCCGAGCGGAGCAACACCGCTCGCACGCCCAGCTCGTGGGCACGTTCGAGCCCACGGATCACGGCGGTGTACTCCGCGACGTTGTTCGTGGTCTCGCCCAGCCCTTCGGCGACCTCGGACAGCACGGTGCCGTCGGCGGCGACGAGCTGGGCGCCGGCACCCGCCGGCCCAGGGTTGCCGCGCGAGGCGCCGTCACACGCGACGATCACACGACCAGGATGCGCCGACAGTGCTCACACCTCCTGATGCCCGTCGCCCGCTTCACCTTGTCGAGCTCGACCGACGAGAGCTGCTCATGACACGCCTGGCACACACCGTCGACGAGCGCGGCAGCGCCGATGCCTTTCTTCAACCGCCGTAGGTCTTCGTAGAGCTCGAGCACCTCGGGTTCGATCTCGGGCTCGATGGATCGTCGCTCGGCGGTCCGGGCGGTCAACTCCGCCTCGACGCTCACGAGCTCGCCACGGGCGGCGGATGCGGCGTCCTCGGCCTTGGTTCGAAGGGTCGCGGCGATCGCTTCCGCAGCCGTCGCGTCGGCCTCGAGCTGCTCCCGGAGTTCGAGCAGCGCGAGCAACTCGTCCTCCCGGTCCGACAGGCGCTTGCGCACGCTCGAGATCTCGTGCTGCAGCGCCTCGAGTTCCTTGGCGTTGACGATCGAGCCGTCGTACATGCGCGCGTTCTCGGCCCGTTCCTTCTGGGTCATCGAGTCGATCTCGCGTTCGAGACGGCTCTGGTCGCGACCGAGCTCGGAAAGCTTGAGGCGGATCTCGCCGAACCGCTCCTCGCCGGCGTCAGCCTCGGCGCGCACCCTAGCGACCTCGCCACCCTCCTCGAGCGCGCGAACTCGCGCTCGAAGGCGGTCGATCGCGGTATCGGCAGCTTGCAGGGCGAGCAGGCGCGAGGTGGTCATCGGATGCGCAGCCTAGCTCGATGCGTGCGG
>DASVGA010000218.1:0-3670 GCA_036379795.1 Actinomycetota bacterium
ACGCTCGAGCATCAGATGGCCGGTCGATCCTGGCAGGCGAGTGACGCCCTCGCCCTGCTCGACGAGCATCCCGACGCGTACAAGTCGCTCGACCGGGTCATGCGCGATCAGGCCGACCTCGTCGAGGTGGAGCACGAGCTCCATGCGCTCGCGAACTACAAGGGGGTCGAGCGGGTACGCGGCAGCCGGGGCTCTGCATCGTCACCGAGGCCGACATCGGCATCGGACTCGAGTGCGTACCGGCCCGACTCGACGGCGGCGACGATCTCGCGGGCGGCCGCTTCATGTTCGGCTCGGACCCACACGTAGACGGGCCCGACCCGGTAGGGGCCGTCACCTTCGCCGTTGATCATCGCCTCGATCCCTTCTGCCTCGAGGCGACCTCGCATCATCGTCCCCGCCACGGCGTCGGTGCTCGCGTAGACCCGAGTCAGGCGATCCGTCATGGGAGCCATACTCGCACGCCTGCGCATCTCCAGGCTCTCGTCGGCGACAGGCATTGACATCCGTCGATAGATGCTGGGATGATCGACTCCCTGGGCATCGAGCATCATCGATGCTTCAACCCTGAAGGGAGGAGCGACCGTGACGGCCACACCGGTCTCGGTGAGCGCATCCCCTGCGCAATGTTGCGTGCCGATCGACCACGACGGCATGACGATCGAGGAGGCGGCGACCACCGCATCCCTGTTCAAGGCGCTGGGCGATCCGCACCGCGTGCGCATCGTCAACACGCTCGCCACGGCGCGGGAGGCCGTCTGCGTCTGCGATCTGACCGGCTTCCTCGGGCTCTCGCAGCCCACGGTGAGCCACCACATGCGCAAGCTGGTCGATGCGGGATTGCTCGAGAGGGAGCAGCGCGGGGTGTGGGCGTACTACTCCCTGCGTGAGGACGCCATGCGCCGTCTCGGCGAGGTGCTCGGGTCCGAGACGCCCGGAACGCAAGGGGGACGTCGATGAGCGGGCTGAGGGAACACGTGCGCGAGCGGTACGCAGCCGCCGCGAAGGTCGTGTCGACCGGGCGTGCCGCCGACGACACCGGGCCCGACATGACGGACTGCCTCGAGGGATGCTCGCCCGACGATGGCCTCGGGCTCTCGCTCTACGATGCCGCGACCCGCGCGGGCCTTCCCGAGGAAGCCGTGCTTGCGAGCTTGGGGTGCGGCAACCCCACCGCCGTCGCCGAGCTTCGCGAGGGTGAGACCGTGCTCGACCTCGGCTCCGGCGGTGGCATCGACGTGTTGCTGTCGGCCCGACGGGTGGGTCCGTCCGGCAGGGCGTACGGCCTGGACATGACCGAAGAGATGATCCAGCTGGCGCGAGCGAACGCCGCCGAGGCCGAGGTGGACAACGTCGAGTTCCTGCAGGGGTTCATCGAGTCGGTGCCGCTTCCCGACGCGACCGTCGACGTGATCATCTCGAACTGCGTGATCAACCTATCCACCGACAAGCCACGGGTGGTCGACGAGATGTTCCGCGTGCTCAGGCCCGGAGGGCGGCTCGGCATCAGCGACGTGGTCGCCGACGACGGCCTCACACCCGCCGACCGAGCCGAACGCGGTTCCTTCGTCGGCTGCATCGCCGGCGCCCTGTCGTTCTCCGAGTACCGGTCGGAGCTCGAGCGGGCGGGCTTCATCGACATCGACGTGGAGCCCACGCACGAGCTCACCGACGGCATGCACGGCGCGATCGTGCGTGGCGTGAAGCCGTCGCGATGACACCGATCGAGTCGCCGGCCGAGTCGGATCGCAGGCCGGTGGTGCTCTTCGTCTGCGTCCACAACGCGGGCCGTAGCCAGATGGCGGCCGCCTTCCTCGATCGGCTCGCCGGAGGAACGATCGACGTGAGATCGGCCGGAAGCACGCCGGCCGATGAGGTCGATCGAACCGTGATCGAAGCGATGAGCGAAGTCGGCATCGATATCTCGGCCGCCCGTCCGGCCCGCGTGAGCGACGATGCGGTTCGTGCCGCCGACGTGGTGGTCACGATGGGATGCGGTGATGCCTGCCCCGTGGTCCCGGGCCGGCGGTACGAGGACTGGCAGCTCGACGATCCGGCCGGCGCCAGCCTCGATACCGTGCGCTCGATCCGCGACGAGATCGATCGACGGGTTCGGTCGCTCGTCGCCGATCTCGTTCCCGGCCCGTCCGACGTGCGCGAGTCTTCGCCGCTGGGGTAGCCTCGCTCGGTGACGCACCGGCTGTTCGGCACCGACGGGGTCAGGGGTCTCGCGGGCACCGATCTCACGGATGACCTGGCGTATCGGCTGGGGCGTGCCGCCGTGCTCGTGCTCGCGCGCGACGGAGAGGTCGCGACGTTCGTCGTCGGCCGCGACCCTCGGGCCTCGGGGGAGTGGCTCGAGGATGCGCTGATCGAGGGCATCAGGGAAGCCGGCGGCGATGTCTTCATCGCCGGGGTGGAACCCACGCCCGCGATCGCGTTCCTCACCACCGATCTCGGTGCGACGAGTGGTGTCGTGATCTCCGCCTCGCACAATCCCCCCGAGTACAACGGCATCAAGTTCTTCGACGCATCCGGTACGAAGCTCTCCGACGAGGTCGAAGATCGGATCGAGCGTGCGCTCGACGAACGGCCCGTAGCATCGACGCAGGCGGGCGAGACCCGTCCGATCGGTGACGGGAGGGCGCGCTACCGCGACCACCTTCGGTCGGCCGCCCACAGCCGCCTGGATGGCATGCGCATCGTCGTGGATTGCGCGAACGGCGCAGCGTGGGAGCTGGCACCCGCCGTCCTGGAGGATCTCGGGGCCGAGGTGCACCCGATCCACGCCGACCCCGACGGCAAGAACATCAACGACGGCTGCGGGGCCCTGTACCCGGACGTCGTCGCCAACGAGGTCGTGCGGCTCGGAGCCGACGCCGGTGTGTCGCTCGACGGCGACGCCGACCGAGCCCTGTTCGCCGATGCCGCCGGAGCGATCGTCGACGGCGATCAGGTGCTCGCCGCCTGTGCGGTGGCCCTTCGCGACGGGGGGCAGCTCACCGAGAACACGGTCGTGACCACGGTGATGGCCAACCTCGGCTTCCATCACGCGATGCGCGGGGCAGGGATCGAGGTGGTCTCGTCGAAGGTCGGCGATCGGTACGTGCTCGAGGACATGATGCGCACGGGGGCCGTCATCGGCGGTGAGCAGTCGGGGCACGTGATCTTCGGCGACCTGTCCGCGACCGGCGACGGGGTGCTCACCGCGGTTCGGTTCCTCTCGCTCGCCGCGGCCTCGAAGCGTTCGGTTCGCGACCTCGCGTCGGTGATGCACCGATACCCGCAACGCATGATCAACATCGAGGCGGACGATCGTTCGGTGGCCGACGCCGACGCCGTTCGCGGGGCGGTCGCCGAGGCGGAAGCCGCGCTCGGCCTCGAGGGCAGGGTCCTGGTGCGGCCGTCGGGTACGGAGCCGCTGGTGCGTGTCATGGTGGAGGCATCGACCGAGCAGCTCGCGAGCGAGCACGCCGAGCGCATCGCCGGCGTCGTGCGGTCGGTGACCGGCTGAGGACCATCACGCGCGCCCCCACCTGCTCCGCCGTATGCGTTCCTCGGACGGGCACCGCCTGTAGGCTGGGGGCATGTGCGGCATCGTGGGCTACGTGGGGCCGGACGAGGCGCTTCCCATCATCCTGGAAGGGCTCCGCAGGCTCGAGTACCGGGG
>DASVGA010000219.1:0-2835 GCA_036379795.1 Actinomycetota bacterium
CTGCATGAGCTCGAGCCAGCCTTCGAAGCGCTCGCAGAACCGAGCGGAGATCATCGGCCCGTACAGCACGTCGGCCGTCGGATCGCCGATCGGCGCCTGCGCCGTGGCCTTCGAGAACCGATCGAGGAAGTCGTCGTGCACGTCGGCATGCACGATCACCGTGCCGAGCGAGGTGCAGCGCTGGCCCGCCGTGCCGAATCCGCTGAACAGCGCGCCGTCGACCGCGAGGTCGAGGTCGGCGTCGGGCATGACGACGAGCGGGTTCTTGCCGCCGAGCTCGAGGCAGGGCGTCTGCAGGTGGCGTCCGGCGAGCTCGCCGATGCGCCGCCCGACCTCGGTCGACCCCGTGAACCCGATCTTGTCGACGAGATGCTGATCGAGCGCCTGCTCGAGCCCGTCGAACGTCGTGGCGCCGTCGGCGAGCACCATCGAGAAGACGCCCGCCGGAACGCCCGCGTGCAGCAAAAGCTGCGCGAACGCCTCGGCGGTCGCGGGCGTGTACTCGGCCGGCTTCCACACGACGGCGTTGCCGCACACGAGCGCCGGCACGATGTACCAGCTCGGCACCGCCACCGGGAAGTTGCCCGCGGTCACGATCACGGCGACCCCGACCGGCGTGCGGAACGTGAACAGCTGCTTGTCGGGCATCTCGCTCGGCACGGTCTGTCCGTAGAGGCGGCGGCCTTCCGACAGGAAGAAGTTGCAGGTGTCAACGACCTCCTGCACCTCGCCGCGCGACTCGCGGATCGGCTTGCCGATCTCTCGGGTGATGAGCGCGCTCAACGCCTCGAAGTTGTCCTCGACGAGCCGTCCGAACTGCTGCACGACCCGTCCGCGGGTGGGGGCCGGGGTGGCGGCCCAGTCGCGCTGGGCCGCGCGCGCCGTGCGGCATGCCTCGACGAGGGTGGCCGCGTCACCGAGCTCCACTTCGGCCACGGCCTCGTCGAGCCGGGCGGGGTTCGAGATCGTGAGACGGCCGCCCGGCGCGCTCGCGGCCGGTGTCCCGCCCATCAGGGATCGGATCGTTCGCATCTGTCGGCGATGCTACGACGAGCGGGCGGGATTCACCGTTGCAGCCCGATCACGTTGATGAGCAGCCGAACGATCGTGTGCGCGGTCACCCGCACAGGGTCGAGGGCCGGCTGGAACTCGGTCACGACCATCGCCGCCACGGCTCGGCGCACCGCGAGGGAGCGCACGATACCGGCGATCTGCGGGTAGGTCAGTCCGCCCGGTTCCGGCCAGCCGACGGCAGGCGCGATCGCACGATCCAGACCGTCGCAGTCGATCGTCACCAGCCAGCGCCCCTGCGATGCCTCGAGCCGCGCGACGATCGGCTCGATGCCGTGCTCATGTACGTCCCAGGCCGTGATGAGCACGTTGCCCGCGGCGAGGGCGTCGGCGACGTCGCTCGGGCGACCGCTGCCCGTCGAGCGCAAACCCACCTGCACGATGTCGCGGACGTGGTCCATCTCGCGGATGCGCCGGATCGGGCTCGAGTAGCCGCGTCGCACGCCGTCGACCTCGTCGCGGAAGTCGATGTGGGCGTCGACGTGAAGCACGTTGATCGGCTCGACGGCGTCGAACGCCTGCGCCACCATGGGCGGGATCGCATCGAGGCCGCCGACCACGAGCGGCACGCGCCCCGCCGCCGCCAGCGGCCGCAGGATCCCGATCGCCCGTTCCCAGATCGCATCGGGGTCGCGCACGTCGCCGATCACGTCACCGCAGTCCGTCACCGTCGGAACCCCATCGGGGAAGAGTGGCTCACCGAGATCGAAGTCGTGGTGACGGGCACCGTCCGCGTACAGGAAGGCGGCAGCCACATCCCGTACGGCGTCCGCCGCGCCCGCGGCAACGGTCAGATCCTCCGGTTCATACGGGGGACCGAACGGGATCCCGAGAAACGCGTATGGGGTCGTGACCTCCGCCGTGTCGATCGCGACCTCACCATCGAGGAACGGACGTGTCGGAGCCCTCAGTTCCACGTTCCCTCCCGGTTAGCCTCGACCAATGGCCGGAGCGAAGCCCTTTCCGGAGCCTATCCGGGAAGACGCGTCGTTCGACGCGCGGAACGAGGCCGCGGGGAGTCATCCATCTCTTGACACATACCGATATAGGTATGTATGGTCTGGCGGATGGCACGGGCGGCGACGACAGCGGACGCGTTCAACGCGGTGGCAGAACCTCGGCGCCGGCAGATCCTCGACGCGCTCGCCGGTGGGGAGCGCCCCGTGAACGACCTCGTCGGGGTGCTCGGTCTCGGGCAGCCGCAGGTCTCGAAGCACTTGCGGGTGCTCAGGGAAGTCGGGCTCGTGCAGGTGCGAGACGAAGGCAGGCAGCGCATCTACCGGCTCGACGGACGCTCGCTCAAGCCCATCCACGACTGGGTGAAGAGCTACGAGCGAACGTGGACCGAGCGCTTCGATCGCATGGACGCCGTGTTGGAAGAGCTCAAGGCAGCCGAGGAAGGAGATGGAAGCGATGACGAGTAGCGGCACGGCGGTGGTGACGCTTCCCACCGAGACGCAGATCCTGATCACGCGGGAGTTCGACGCCCCGAAGCACCTGGTCTACAGGGTGTACACGACGCCCGAACTCGTCGCGCGCTGGTGGAGCGGGGAGCGCGGCGAGGTCACGAGCGTCGAGATCGACCTACGCGTCGGGGGCAGCTGGCGATACGTGATGGTCGCGAACGAAGGCTTCGAGGTCGGCTTCCACGGGGAGTACAGCGAGATCGTGCCGAACGAGCGCCTCGTGAACACCGAGGCCTACGACACCGGGCCCGGCGCCGAGGAGGCGTCCGCCTTCGAACCGACCGTGGTGACGACGACG
>DASVGA010000220.1:0-2034 GCA_036379795.1 Actinomycetota bacterium
CGCTGCGGGAACGAGGCGTGCCGAGCGAGGTCGTCGTGTACCCGCAGGAGGGCCACGGCGTCGGGGAGTTCCCGGCGATCCTCGACCTGGCGACGCGCATGGTGGCGTGGTTCGAGCGGTTCCTGCCGACGGCCGTGAACCGACGGTAGGCTGAGCCGATGACGACCCGCGACGAGCTCGAGGCGCTGCCGACGAAGGAACTCCACGACCGCGCGATCGCGGTCGCCAAGCGGAGCCTCGACGTCGGATTCGTGTGGGACCTGCTCAAGGCCCTGCCCGTCGCCGAGGAGTTGGCCGGCGACGACCAACGCAGCAAGACCGACATCATCCGGCCGCTGGCGCTGCTGAACGGCTTCCTCTACGACTCCGATTCGGGTGGGGTCGGCGAGGCGCTGCGACCCATGTACGTCGAGTACCTGCTCGAGAAGGAAGCCGGCGACGCCTGAGCGCGGGTTCGTCTCGTACCGGCGCGAGTTCCCGGTGCTCGAGCGCAAGACCTACCTGATCAGCGCGTCACTCGGACCGATCTCGCGAAGGTCTCGCGAGCTCGTCGACGGCTACCTCGACGCATGGGCGACGAAGGGCGCGCCCGACCACGTCTGGCTCGAGGACATCTTCCCGGCCATGGCCCGGTTGAAGTTCTCGTTCGCGGCGATGACCGGCTGCGACGCCGACGAGGTCGCGATCACGACGAACATCTCGATCGCCCTGTCGACGATCGCCTCGTGCCTCGAGCTGGGCGGGGAGCGCAAGCGTGTGGTGCTCTCCGAGCTGGACTTCCCGACCGACGGGCACGTGTGGCTCGCGTGGGCCGCGAAGAGCGGCGCCGAGCTCGTGTGGCTGCGGTCCCCCGACGGGCTCACGATCCCGCTCGAGGCCTACGACGAGGCGATCGACGAGCGCACCGCCCTGGTCATGGTGAATCGCGTGCTCTATCGCTCGAGCGCGATCGTCGACGCAGCGGCGGTCTGCGCGATGGCCCGAGATCGCGGCGCCCTCTCGTTCGTCGACGACTACCACGGACTCGGCATCGTGCCGCTCGATCTGCACGACCTCGGTTGCGATGTCTACACCGCCGGCACCCTGAAGTGGATGTGCGGGGGGCCGGGCATGGTCTTCCTCTACGCCCGGCGCTCGCTGCTGCCGTCGCTGGAACCGGCGGTGACCGGCTGGTTCGCCACCGAGGATCCGTTCTCGTTCGACACCCAGCACCTCGCGTACCACCCCACCGCCCGGCGGCTCGAGCACGGCACGCCGCCGGCGCCCGTGTTCTTCCTGGCGCAGGGGGGCATCGACATCATCTCGGAGGTCGGGGTCTCGCGGGTCCGCGCGCGGATCCGCTCGCTGACCGACCACGTCGTCGCGCGGAGCGACGAGGCCGGGTTGCAAGTGCGCACGCCCCGGGAGTCGTCGATGCGCGGGGGTGTGGTGAACGTGCGGGTCGGCGACGACGCCGGCGCGATCTGCCACGAGCTGCTCGCGCGCGACGTGTGCACCGACTTCCGCGGAGACGGCTTGCGCATCAGCCCGCACTTCTTCAACACGGAAGACGACATCGACCGCTGCTTCACCGAGCTGCGCGCCGTGATGGCATCACGGTGATCCGACGTCGCCCGGCCCCGGGCCCGGGCGCTGGGTAGTCTGCGCTGGACTACGTCAAGACGTCGCCGGCTCGCACGACGAGCCTGATGTCGTCGAGAGCGGCGACGTCGCCGAGGGGACTCTCCCCCGCGACGAGCAGGTCCGCGGGCGCCCCGACCTCGATCGGGGCCCGCACGAACGCCTCGAGCACCTGCTCGGTCGTGAGCCCCGCCTGACGGAGCCACTGCAGTTCGGTGACGTGCGTGCCCGACGGGATCGGTCCGTTGCCGAGGTCGGTGCCGTAGACGATCTCGCCGCCCGCGCGGTGGAACCGCATCAGGTTGTCGAGCGCGCATCGGAGCTCGGGCGTGTCCCAGCCGTAGCCGTGGATGTCGAGGGTCGAGACCCATCGCATGCGGGTGGCCGCGGCGGCGATCGTCGCGTCGTCGATGC
>DASVGA010000221.1:0-2959 GCA_036379795.1 Actinomycetota bacterium
TAAGTGCGAAGCCGGCCTCGAGATGAGATCTCTCACCGGGTCAACCGGGTAAGGCCCCTGGCAGACCACCAGGTTGATAGGCCGGAAGTGGAAGCACGGCAACGTGTGGAGCTGACCGGTACTAATAGGCCGAGGGCTTGATTTCTTGCTCGCGCTCGCTATCGCAGTTCCCGAGCTCTGCTCGAGGGACGCATCCTCATCGTCGTCTCGCGGGGTCGATCGGATCTCGCGGGAACCACCGTTTCGGTGGCCACAGCGGAGGGGAAACACCCGGTCCCATCCCGAACCCGGAAGTGAAGCCCTCCAGCGCCGATGGTACTGCCAGGGAGACTTGGTGGGAGAGTAGGTCGCCGCCGGAGCATCTTCGGACACGAGCCGCCTTCGGGCGGCTCGTTCCATGTGGCGTATCGATCGTGTCGGCGCTACCGTTGGGAAGGATCGACCATGCCGAAGGCACTCGCCCCGCGCCCGGGAAGCAGGGGACGCAACCGCCCGCGGGCCGCCGCACAGACCGGGCTTCCTCGCGACGTGATGGACGAGCTGCAACGCGTGACCAAGCCCACGCAGCTGCGTGACGCAGCATCGCGGCTCTCCCGGGCCGTCCAGCTCCTGGAACGCGGAGACGCGCACGGTGCCGCCGCGGAAGCCGCGAAGGCGAAGTCCCTGTCGTCGCGATCGGCGGCGGTGCGCGAAGTGCTGGGGCTCGCGCTCTACGGACAGGACCGGTGGCACGACGCGCTGACCGAGCTCAAGGCCTACCGGCGCTTCAGTGGCCGGGCCGATCAGAACCATGTGATCGCCGACTGCCTGCGCGCGCTCGGCAAGCCGGATGAAGCGGTGCCGCTTGCCGAGGAGGCGTTGCGCGCCAAAGTTTCCCACGAAGCCAAGGCAGAAGCCGTGATCGTCGCAGCCTCGGCGCTCGCCGATCAGCAGCGGTTCGCCGAGGCGCTTGCCTTCCTCGGAAGGGCGAAGACCGATCAGCGCGTGGCCGAGCCCTACACGCTGCGTCTGTGGTACGTGCGGGGCGACATCCTCGCCAAGGCCGGGCGACGCGAGGAGGCGGCCGAGGCGTTCCGCAAGGTGATGCGTCACGATGCCGGTGCGTTCGATACCGCCGAGCGTCTCGCCGAGCTGAGCTAGCGGTCCGGCTGTGAGGTCCCTCGCTCCCAGCGCTTGCGCCAGTAGCGAGCGAGCCCGGCGGCGTTCATGCCGATCGAGCCGAGCGCGTCGTACCGGGTCATGTCGATCGGCCGACCGGTGGCCAGCAGGAACTCGCCGGCGGCCACAGCGGTGAGATCGGCAACCAGCGTCTGCGTGTCCGAGCTGGGGTCCGCCTCGAGACGACGACGAACCGCATCCGACCACGATCGGATCTGGCGTGTCGCCGTATCGCACGCTTCGGTCACGCTGGGCGTCGGGCCGAAATGGGAGGTCAGCAACGTCGTCGGGTCGTGTGAACGGATCAGCTCGATGCTCGCGAGCGCTGTCTCGACCTCGACCTCCGGTGGCGGCAGCGCGGGCCGGTATGCCGGTCCCCACGGCAAGTGCGAGCCGACGCTCTCACCGGTGAACACGGCGCCGCTGCCCATGTCGTGCAGGGCGATGTGGTGCGAGGCGTGTCCGGGAGTGTGCAGCACCGAGAGGGCTCGGTTCGCGAGCGGGATCGTGTCGCCGTGGCGGACGGCGCGCAGGCGATCTGGATCGACGGGCAGGGTCTCGCCGAACAACCTGCGCATCCGCTCGGGCCCGTAGGTCCGAGCGGTGCTCGCGATGAGCCGCGCCGGATCGGCGAGGTGCGGTGCGCCGCGCTCGTGCACCCAGACCGTGGCGCCGTCGAATCGCCGCGTGAGCGCTCCACAGGCTCCCGCGTGGTCGACGTGGATGTGCGTGACCACGATGTGAGCGAGATCACGTTGCCCGATGCCGAGCTCGTCCAGCGCCTCCACCACGAGGCCGAGATCGGCGCCAGGCCCCGCTTCGACGAGGCACGGCTCCTCGCCGTCGAGCAGGTACACCGCATTGAGCTCGGGCTCTCCGGCCATCCGGGTGTCGATCATGCGCACGCCGTCGCCCACGATGCTGATCTCCGGATGACGCGCCCCGTCCGTCACGTCGGAAGTCTCGCACAGCCCGTGTCGGTGCCCGCTGCTAGCGTCCGTCCCCGACCCCTCGAAGGAGCGACAGCAGGAGAGACCGAGCACAAGGAGGAGTCATGATGACCGTGAACGTCGTCGTGCTCGCGGGCACCGTTTCCGCGGATCCGGTCCAGCGGCGGATGCCGTCGGGCGACGAGGTCACCGAGCTGCGGCTGTCGGTTCCTGAGACGGGCAGGCGCCTCCTCCCCCTCCCGATCGCGGCGTGGCATGCAACGGTGGGCGCCCGCGTGCTCGACGACATCGCCAAGGGCGATCGGCTGCTCGTGCACGGGCAGCTCGTGCGCCGCTTCTACCGAAGCGGCGCGGGCGCTCGGAGCCTCACCGAGGTCGTCGCGAGCGGCATCAAGAAGCTCGATCCCCCTGGTCCGCGGCCTGATCCGCGACTCGAGCCGTCTCCTGGCGGCGATGCAGAGCTGGCGAGATCTGACCCATCGATCGCGGGTCGAGCGGCATCATGACCATGCCGGTCCGCGGCTTCGGCCAGAAGTACGTGGACTTCTGCGGGAGCCTCCCGCCCTGCTCAACCACGGCCCTGATCCGTCCGGGCGTGGTGGGCGGCAGCAGGTAGGCGGCCGCCGCCGACCCGCTGCGCACGGCGTCATCGGCGTCGGTCGCGTCGGCCACGTAGCGAAGCGACGGCGCAGGGCCCAACCGGTCGAGCACCTCGTCGTGCAGAGCCCTCACTGCGGGCGGCGGGCCTTCGAGGCTACGCACCCTGTACTCGACACGCTGGTCGGCACCGCGGATGATCGTGGCGAACGTGGGATCGTCGTCGTCGAGCGCGTCGAGGGCGGCGGCGAGAT
>DASVGA010000222.1:0-4467 GCA_036379795.1 Actinomycetota bacterium
CAGCGCGCCGGGGGTACGAACGAGCACGACCTTCCCGGCGCGACCGTCGGCGAGGTGCTGCGCGAGCTCGAACGGCGGCATCCGCCGATCGTGGGCTGGATCCTCGACGAACGAGGCAGGGTACGTCCGCACGTGAACGTCTTCGTGAACGGTGAACGAATCAAGGAGGACGTGGCCGTCGCGCCCGCCGACGTGCTGCACGTGCTCCCCTCGATCTCGGGAGGATGAGCGCATGACCGAGCTGTTGGTCGGCACGAAGAAGGGACTGTTCGTGCTGCAGGGCGATCCGTCCGCTGGCGAGGCGTTCGAGATCGCCACCCGTGCCTTCGCGGGCGACATCGTCGAGTTCGCGATCCGCGACCCGCGCACCGGGCGCTACTTCGCGAGCCAGACCTCCGGCTTCTACGGACCGCGCCTGATGTACACGGACGACCCCGCCGGCGAGTGGACCCAGGCCGAGGGCCCCGTCTTCCCGGAAGGAGGCGAGGCGACCCTGGAACGCATATGGATGATCAAGCCCGGCGAGCGTGACGGCCTGCTCTACGCCGGCGTCGCGCCCGCCGCGCTGTTCACCTCGACCGACGACGGTGCGACCTGGTCGCTCAACGAGCCCCTCTGGAAGGAACACCAGGCCGGGAACTGGCAGCCCGGTGCCGGCGGTCTCGCGCTCCACTCGATCTGTCCGTGGCCCGGCGATCCCGACCGGCTCGCGGTCGGCGTGAGCGCTGCCGGCGTCTGGCTCACCGACGACGGCGGGCGGTCCTGGCGCACCGGATACGCGGGCCTCGTGCCCGAGTACATGCCGGAGGAAGCCCGCGAGGGCACCAACGCGCTCTGCGTGCACAACATGCACCGGGCACCGACACGCCCGGAGCGACTGTTCATGCAGTTCCACGGCAACGTCTACCGCAGCGACGATGCAGGATCGAGCTGGAACGAGATCCGGTCGGGCCTTCCGACCGAGGGGTTCGGCTTCCCGCTGGTCATCGACCCCGCAGATCCCGACAGCGCGTACGTGATCCCGCTCGTCGGCGCCGAGGACCGGGTCACGCCCGAAGCCCAGGTGCGGGTGTTCGAGACGCGCGATGCCGGCTCGACGTGGACCGCGCACGGCGAAGGATTGCCCGCCAGCGAGGCCTACCTCACGATCCTGCGCCAGGCGTTCGGTTCGACGGGCGAGGGTGCGGACCTCGAGCTCTACTTCGGCGCGACCAGCGGCGATGTGTTCGGATCCGCCGACGCCGGAGCCACGTGGTTCCAGGTGCACGAACGCCTCGCGCCCGTCACGAGCGTCCGCGTCGCCTGACCGCCTCGTACGGCCGCACGGGGGCGGCGGCCATCCCAAGCAGTGGCCCGGGTCCCAGCCATGTCACACCCCCGGGCTAGTGTTCGAGCTATGGCACAGGTGATCTCGCTCGACGACTACCGCACCCGGCGCAAGGGCCCGCTCGCGATGGCGATCGAGCGACTCGACCGAGCCGTCGCTCGCCTCGATCCGCTCGTGCACGACCGCACGGGGAGGCTCGCACCCTCGGTCGAGCGTGAGCTCGCGGTGATCGCACGTGACGTCGGGGCCGCGAGACCGCTCCAGGCCGCGATCAGAGCCGAGCGGCTCGCCGACCTGTTGGAGCATCCCGCGGCATCGGGCTGATCGTCGCGCGCCTCGCGCCCAGGCATAGCGCGAGGGGAGCAGGTATCAAGCGTCTCGTCCGCACGTGCTCGGGCGCCGGCGGCGTAACCCCCGGGGCCTGAGCATGCCTCCCGCGGCATGACTCGCGCGTGGGTTCTGCTCCCCTCGCGGGCACCTCTCGGCACCCGCGTCGACGCTACACCCGCCGAGACGTACGGCGCAAACGAGTCAACTCTGCGCCTGAGGCGCGCGGTGAGCCCGATGCGTCCTCGACCGCAGCACGACCCAGACCAACACCAGCGCGACCGCCGCCGCTCCCACCGCCGCCGCGACAGAGGGTCGCGGCGGCGGCACGGCCCGAGCGATGCGTGTTCGCAACCGAACGGGCCGCCGGAAATCGCGCACCTGCCACCCGCGCTCCTCGGCCTCGCGGCGAAGGTCGCGATCGGGGTTCACCGCCACCGGATGCCCCACGGCCGCGAGCATCGGCAGGTCGGTGATCGAGTCGCTGTACGCGTACGATCCCTCCAGATCGATGCCGATGCGTTCGGCGAGGTCTTCGATAGCTTCTGCCTTCTGCTCTCCGTACGCGTAGAACGCCAACTCCCCCGTGTACCGGCCGTCGTCGTCGATCTCGGCACGGGTCGCGATGACCCCGCTGGCCCCGAAATGCTGGCTCAGCGGACGCACGACCTCCTCGGGCGAGCTCGACACCACGTAGATGCGCCGGCCCTCGCTCCGGTGCATGGCCATGAGGTCGAGCGCCTCCTGGTACACGTACGGATCGATCACGTCGAAGATGACCTCGCGAACGAGCGCCTCCACCTGCCCCTGGCTCCACCCCTTCGTGAGGGACAGCATGCCTTCCTTGAGGCGTTCCATCTTGTCCTCGTCGGCCCCGACGAGCAGGTAGACGAGTTGGGCGTAGGCCCCGCGCAGCAGCTGTGACCGCGACACCATGCCTGCGCGATAGAGCGGACGGGAGAGGGCGAGCGACGACGACCGGGAGATGATCGTCTTGTCGAGATCGAAGAACGCGGCGTGCATCGTGTTCACCATCGTACGGTCGGGTCCCGACCTGGAACGACGACGGCCCTATCGGCCGGTCTTCCCGAACGAGGACCGGAACGCCCCCAGCCACGCGAGCTCGGCTTCGGCCAGCGCCTCCTGCCTGCGGAGCATCTCGATCGAGATCGACGATCCGCCATCACGATCCGAAACGGTTCTCCCGACCTCCGAGCGCACGGCGTCGAGGGACTCGCGAACCGTTCGCTCGCGCGTGTCGACCGCGGCTCGAGCCACCGCGAGCGGCACGACGTGGGCGAAACCGAGCGCGACCGCGCCGGGGGCGTCGGAGGGCGCGGGATCGCCCGCCATCTCGGCTACCCCGGCGGCGAGACGCTCGCGCCCGGGCTTCGTGATGCGGAAGACCCGCCGCTCCGGCCCTTCCCGTCCCTCCTGCGCCTTCCCCACCACCGAGCCGTCACGCTCGAGCCGCTTCAGCACCTGGTAGACCGAGGCCCGGCTGAGCTCGGTCCACAGACCCATGCCTCGCTGGCGGAACCGCTCGAGCAGGTCGTACCCGTGCATCGGCTCCTCGGCCAACAGGCCGAGCACCACCACTTCCACCTTGGTCGCCATCGTCCCCACTCCTAGTCTGATGTGGACTAGTGGAGCATACCCGGCCGCGTGTGGAAGGATGGCCACGTGGACACGCTGAGGGATCGAGCGGCGGCGAGGAGAGCCGCACGGCGCCCGTGGCCACCTCCGGAGCCCATCTCCCCGCGGGGCTACGCTGCCGCGCTGATCACGGCTTCCTGTCTGGTGGTTGCGGGGTCGGCGTTCGCGGTGGCGTCGATCGACGAACTCTTCTGCCGCGGACGCCTGCTCGGCGGAGGGAACCCGCGGACGTCCCTGGGCGCGCAGTCCGAGTGTGACGCGATCGCCGGCCTCGCGGGGGTGGTGATCTTCCTGGCTCTCGGGGTCGTCGCGGCGGGCATCGTCATCGCGTGGCGTGCTCGCCGACGAGCGGTGCTCCCCGACGGGGGCGAGGGCTGGCGGTGGGGCGAAGGTGCCGTGGCGGCCATCGGCATCGCGCTGCTCGCGACGAGGATCCCACGGTACACGTGCCCGGCCGGCTTCGAGCTCGACGGTGACTTCGCGCTCTGCATCTCCCCGACCGCACGTCTGGGCGCGACCGGCCACGACGTGGAGCGGCTGCTCATGGCCTGCGCAGGCGTGGCGATCGGGGTCGCGATCGCCGCGGTCCCTCGGCTCCCGAGATCGGTCGCAGCAGCGGCCACGCTCGCCGCGTGGTTCGGGGGCATGGGTTGGCTGCTGTCCGACACGATGGGCGGATCGTTCTCGCCCATGTGAGACCGAACGTCCGCGCGAGCCGGCGCTCCCAGCGCGAGCGGACAGGTCGCCCAAGGCGGCGTGTACATCATGGCTCGACGAACGTCGGGGCGACCTGTAGCGCACCCAGGCGGGTCAGCCGAGCGTCGAGAGGTCATCAGTTCTTCCCCGATGCCGACGCGTCGCCGGGAGGCTCGTGGTGCTCTGGCAGGACAGCCGGGTTGATCCCGCCTAGTCAGTGCAGCGACCGGTGGGCAACACCGCGGCGGCCACGTCGTCCGGCGATGCGGTGGCTTTGATCGCGGAGCCGAAGGTTCTGCCGTCGTTCGAGACCGCCGCGTAGGAGTTCACCAACTCGATCTCGATCACCTGAGAGGGCGATGCCGAGGGGGCCGGCGACCCGCCGGCCCCCTCGTGCGGCGGGTAGCCTGGGCGGCGGAGGCGTCAGGGTTCCTGGTGGGCCCCGCGGTCTTCAAAACCGT
>DASVGA010000223.1:0-6532 GCA_036379795.1 Actinomycetota bacterium
CTTGCGACGTTCATGTTTCACGTGAAGCTCCCTCCATCGACCGGATATGGAGACCGGTGTAGTCTCGCCGTCCGTGAGCAACCGGAACCTTCAAGTCCCGACTGACACCGGGGCGGTCGACACCCATTGCCACCTGTTCCTGCTCGACCCGGAACCTGCAGATGTGGTCGAGACCTCCAAGGCCGCCGGGGTCGATCGACTCGTCTGTGTGGGCATCGACGTCGAAACGAGCCGACGCTCGGCTGAGTACGCCGATGCACTCGACGGTGTGTTCGCGACGGCGGGCATGCATCCCCACGACGCCTCGACCTTCGACGCGGAGGCTGCCTCGCGCATCGAAGAGCTGCTGGGCGATCCGAGGGTGATCGGCGTGGGGGAGTGCGGGCTCGACTACTTCCGCATGCATTCGCCCGTCGAGGACCAGATCCACGCGCTGCGGACCCACATCGCATGGTCGAACGAGACGGGTAAGCCGATGGTGGTGCACGTGCGCGACGCGTGGCCCGACGTCCTTCGAGTGCTCGATGAGGGTTCGGCCGAGCACGTCGTGATCCACTGCTTCTCGGGCGACGCGGCCATCGCGCGAGAGTGCGCCGCCCGGGGGTACTACACGAGCTTCGCCGGCAACATCACGTATCCGAAGAACGAGCATCTGCGGCAGGCCGCTGTCGCCGTGCCGCTCGATCGACTGCTCGTGGAGACCGACTCGCCGTTCCTGTCCCCGCAGAAGGTGCGAGGCTCGACCAACCACCCCGCGAACGTGATGCTCACGCTGGCCGAGCTCGCGCGCGTTCGCGACGACGATGTGGACAAGATCGTGCTCGCGACGGCCGAGAATTCGCGCCTCGCGTTCCCCGGTCTTCGCTGATACACACATCCGCCGACGTCGTCTGCTGCTATGCCTCTCGAACATATGTTCTGTTCTCAAGGTTGCAGTGAGAGTTGAGGGTTTGTTACGGTGCGCATCCTGCTCGAAGGCTTCGACCGGCACAAGCCGCTTCCCTGCGAGGCCTTCCTCTGACACCGTGGAGGAAGGTTGCCGATCCGCCCCGCCAGGGTCCGCCGTCTGCGGATCCACCGAGCGACCATGGGGCTCACCGTCGTGGTGGGCTTCGTGCTCGTCGCCGGGGTCGTGAACCTCTCCATCCGTAAACACGTGACGCTCGTCGTCGGCGGACGTCCGCAGACCGTTGCGACGACATCCGACTCGGTGCACGAGCTGCTCGCCGACGAGGGCATCACACTCACCTCGGCGGTGCTCGTGCAGCCCTCTCCGACGAGCATGCTCGCCGACGGCATGACCGTCGTCGTCGACCCGGCGCGGGTGTCGTCGGGTGCAGCAGCGTTCCTCGATGCGACCGCATCCGACGTCGGTGACGGCGAACGGGGCGGCGCGCCGATGGTGTTCGAAAGCCCCACCGATGTGGGGGTCTGGGTGATGGCCGGGACGAGCCTCACGTCCGCCGACATGGCGGGCCGGCTCGTCGAGAGTGACTCCTCCGCCTCGAGCGTCGGAACGTCCCCGGTCGTGCCTGCGCAGGTCGTCGTGCTGGGGAAGGTGCGCGACGTCCTGACCAACGCGGGCACGGTCGGGGAACTCCTCTCGGCCATGGGGATCAAGCCCGACGCTGACGACCGCGTCCGGCCATCACCCGAGACCCCCCTTCACCCCGGCACGACCCTGCGCTTCGACGAGGTGCGGGTCGTGACGAAGCTCGAAGCGATCCGGATCGCTTTCGACGTGCACACCGAGTACACGTCGCGACTGACGCCGGGCAGCCCGGTCGAGGTGCTGCGGAAGGGCCGCGACGGACGTGGCCTGGGCACCTTCCTGGTGACGAGCGTCAACGGCGAGGTCGCGTCTCGGCAGTTGATCGGCCGCTGGATCGAGCGCGAGCCGGTCACCGAGCGCCGGCTCTCGCCGCCGCAGTCGATGTACGGCGGCACGACCGACGTGCCGGGGGCGGTCGCCGACACGCAGGCGGGGCTCGCAACCTGGTACGACCCGCCGTGGTCGGGCCTGACCGCCGCGCACCCGACCCTGCCGTTCGGCACGCTCGTCACGGTCACCGACGACGAGACCGGACGTTCCGTTACCGTCACGATCAATGACCGCGGACCGTTCGGCACTGGAAGGATCATCGACCTCTCCCCGGAGGCGTTCGCCGTCCTCCAGCCGCTCGGGGCCGGCGTCCTCGACGTCTCGATCGCCTGGTAACCCCGCGGCCGACGGGAGTCTCGGCGCGGGTGCGATCCGCGATCTCGCCGCCCGTCACGGCGTCGAGCCGAACAAGTCGCTCGGCCAGCACTTCCTGATCGATCCGAACCTCGCCAGAGCGATCGTGGCCGACGCGGGGGTCGGCGACCGCGACCGCGTGGTCGAGATCGGCGCGGGTCTCGGATCGCTCACCGTCGCCCTCGCCGCCGCCGGTGCCGAGGTGCTCGCCGTCGAGATCGATCGTGGGCTCGTTCGGGCGCTCGGCGAGGTCACCGCCGGGCTGCCGTGGGTGCGCGTGCTGCACGCCGATGCGATGAGGCTCGACTGGGCGGCCGAGCTCGACGCCTCGGGAAGGCGACGCGCCGATGGCGGGTCGCGGTCCTCGTGGACGCTCTGCGCCAACCTCCCGTACAACATCGCGGTGCCCCTCGTGCTCGACACGCTCGCCGATGTGTCCGCGATCGATCGATGGGTCGTGATGGTGCAGCGCGAGGTGGGGGAGCGCCTCGTCGCCGAGCCGGGGCACCAGCAGTTCGGTGCGGTGAGCCTGCGCGTCGCCTACGCCGCGTCGGGGACGATCGTGCGCCGCGTGCCGGCCTCGGTGTTCTGGCCCCGGCCCACCGTCGAGTCGGTCGTCGTGCGACTCGATCGCCGAACGACGCCGGCCGTCGAGGTCGACGAGCCGTCGCTCTGGCGGGTCGTCGACACGGCGTTCGCCCAACGTCGCAAGACCATGCGCAACGCGCTCCGCCGGCTGGGGCTCGGCGCCGCCGACGCCGACGTGCTGCTCGCCGATGCGGGCGTGGCGTCGAACGCCCGGCCGGAGGAGTTGGATCTCGCCGCGTTCGCGGAGGTCGCCGAACGGGTGGGCGCGGCGTGAGCCGGGCGAGCGAGGGTGAGGCCGTGCCGCGCGTCGTGGAACGCCGAGCGCACGCGAAGATCAACGTCTTCCTTCGGGTGCTCGGCCGGCGCGACGACGGCTTCCACGACATCGAGAGCGTCGTGCTGCCGATCTCGCTGCACGACATCGTCGTGGCGACCGACACGTTGGGGGACGGCGCTGTGACCCTGCGGGTGGAAGGAGAGCCCGCTCTCACGCGAGCCGTGCCGACCGAGGTCGAGGAGAACCTCGCCGGGCGGGCGGCGCTCGCGCTGGCGGAGGTCGCGGGCATCGATCTCTCCTCGCGCGGCGTCTCCCTCACGGTGCACAAGCGCATCCCCGTCGCGGCCGGCCTCGGCGGTGGCAGCGCGGATCTCGCCGCGACCCTGCGGGCCCTCGACGAGCTGTGGGGCTGCGGCCTCGACGAGAGTGCACTGGGTGAACTCGGCGCGCGGCTCGGATCCGACGTTCCGGCCGCGCTCGCCGGTGAGCCCGTACTCGCGACGGGCCGCGGCGAGCAGGTCACGCCGGTCCACGCCGCGAGCACCTGGTGGGTGATCGCGCCCTTCGCGTTCGGAGTGTCGGCTGCCGATGCCTACGGCTGGTGGGACGAGGCATCCGTCAGCGGGCCCGACCCCGGCGTGTTGATCGCGGCCCTCGAGACCGGCGACGTCGAGCTGCTCGGCGATGCGATCTTCAACGATCTGCAACCGGGCGTCGTCGCGCGCCACGCCGAGGTGGGCGAGACCCTCGACACGTTCGCGGAAGCCGGCGCCCTCGGCGCGATCGTGACCGGGAGCGGCCCGACCGTGGTCGCGCTCGCGCGACACATCGGCCACGCCGACTCGCTCGCCAGGGCCGTGCCGGGCTCGGTCGTCGTCAGCGGACCGCCCCGGCGGGCCGAACCCGCGTCCAGCGCGGGATAATCGATCGTCGACCATACTCCTGGTCGCGATCCGGGGTCGTCTAATGGCAAGACACGGGCCTTTGGAGCCTGGAATGGAGGTTCGACTCCTCCCCCCGGAACCGGGGATTAGAGCGGGCCGTTCGCCGCGAGGAACGCCTTCGCGACGGCGGGCACGGCCTGCCCATCGATCACGACCTCGCCGACGAGCTCGGTCACCGTGTCGCTGGAGAGTCGGGCGCTCATCGCGTCGAGGAGCCGCCGAACCTCGTCGTTCAACTTCTCGGTGCGGATCACCGGCGTGATGTTCTCCGCGTCCTGCAGGTACTTGTCGTCGACGAGCGCGATGAACCCGTTGGCTTCGATGCTCGGATCCGTCGAGAACATCAAGCCGATCTGCACCTCGTCTGCCTTGAGCGCGGCGACGGTCTGCGGCCCCCCGGCATCCAGCGGCTCGAAGTCATCGAACAGGATCCCGTACGTGTCCCGAAGGCCCGGCAGGCAGAAGGGTCGCAGCGGACACTCCGGCGGTGCGCCGATCGTCAGCTGGTCGGCGACGGGCGCGAGCGAGCTCAGGGTGGTCAGGTCGAACGCCTCCGCCGTCTTCGCGTTCGCCACGAACTGATTCGTGTCCTGGGCGGGCGACGGCGTAAGCACCGTGATGCCCTTCGGCTCGAGGCGCTCGCCGACCTGCCCCGCGACATCGGCCGGGTCGTTCGACGGTTGCCCGTTGGCGTCGAGGAACAGGAGCAGCGACGAGATGTACTCGGGCTTCAGATCGATCTGCCCCGACTCGAGTGCGCTCTGCGAGACCTCGCGAGACCTCAGGTCGAACTCTCGCTCGACCTCGTAGCCCGCGTGCTCCAGCACCTGCGCGTACATCTCCGCCACGAGCTGGTTCTCGGTGAAGGCGCCCGACACCCCGACGACGATCGCCCTCCCTCCCGTCGGATCTGCTGTGCCGCCTGAGTCGGAACGGATGCACCCGGTCGTGAGGAACGCCGCGACGACGGCTGCGACGAACACGTAGCCGGGCCGCCTCATGGCGACGCCGCCTCGATCGGAACGTTGGATCGCCGGCCGATCAACGCCCGGGCGGATGTCGGGCCCCTGCCCTTCAGGTCCAAGATCCGGCTGGGTCCGAACTCGTACCGATCTTCGACTTGCACGGCGGTCGCCTCCGAGACCAGCACCTCATCTGGCTCTGCCTGCTCCTCCAGCCTGCTCGCCACGTTCACGGTGTCGCCCCAGAGGTCGTAGGCGAACTTCTTGCGCCCGATCACGCCTGCGACGGCAGGCCCAGTGGCCACGCCGGTGTGGACGACGATGCTCTCGCCCGACGGCCATCGGATCGACCCCGCTTCTCGGACGACGTCGGCGGCCATCGCGACAGCAGCTTCCGCATGATCGGCCATCGCGAGCGGTGCCCCGGCGACGGCCATGTAGGCATCTCCGATCGTCTTGATCTTCTCGAGGCCGTGGCGGTCGGCGATCTCGTCGAAGCGGCTGAACAGCTCGTCCAGCGTGTGGGCGAACGCATCCGGTGACGCTCCGGCTGCCTGCTGCGTCGATCCGACCGCGTCGACGAAGATCACCGTCACCTGCTCGAACGCCTGCGCGATCCGCCGGCCGGACGTGACCTTGAGCTGGTCGACGACGACCTGCGGCAGGACGTTCAGCAGCAGGCCGTCGGAACGCAGACGCTCCTGGTCGAGCTGACGCTCCTGCAGGAACAGCGTTCGCGTGAACCGCTCCATCCGGTGCGCAGCCAAGCAGCCCAGGAACCCGAACGAGACGAGATAGAGCGTCGCCAGCACGCCGCTCACCGGCGCGACGTACCGGGTGGTGAAAGCGTACGGCAGGTACGCGCCGATGCCGATCAGCGTGATCAGCAAGACCAGGACGAACCGCAGCCGCAACAGCGTGTAGGTGAATGCGCTGATCAGGATGACGCCGACGTACCCGTACTCCGCGGGCAGCGTCTGGATGTTCGACGTGTAGTACACCCACGCGGCGATCGTGGCCGTCGCGATGGCGACCGCGACCGATTCCCAGATCCTCGCGAAGACGGGCATGAACGTGAGCGCGAGGCCGACGACCAGCATCGGGATGAACACGCCCCACCGCATGATGCGGTCGAGCCGCAGCTCGGAGATGGCCAGGATGTAGGGACGCAGCAGTAGACCCCACGAGATCCAGAGGGCGATCCCGGCCAGGAAGGCGAAGCGGATGTTCCCGAGGTGGTGGCGGAACTGGTCGGCACGGAACGCCGACTCGAGCTCCGGGTCGCGGAACCGCAGGCGCAACCGATCCAGGCCGAGCTGCCGTCGGGAAGGCTCCCGAACTGCGGTCGTGGTCTCGATCTGATCCATCGCACTCCCCCGTCCATACAGGGCCCAGCCGGAGAGGCCGGGAGGTCGAGGCTACCGGTATCCGGGCACGTTGCGAGCACGACGTCATGCTCGAACTCCCTCTGTGCGAACGTGTCCGATGGTGCGGCACCCCGAACCCGGACCCGAACAGGTTCTGC
>DASVGA010000224.1:0-2754 GCA_036379795.1 Actinomycetota bacterium
GGGGCGGCGGAAGCGCCGCACGTCCACCGGCGGGTGGACGATCGGCGCGTCGCGGCCCCAGAACTGCTTGATGCGCTGCTGGGTGATCCGCGAGTTCGCGATCAGCCCGGTCAGCCCGGCCACCGCGCGTCGGTCGAAGCGTCGGTGACGACGCAGCGCCAGCGACAGCACCGGGCGGGCCGGCGCGGGAACCTCTCCCAACGCGACCGGGACTTCGTGCCACGCGTACCTGAACGGCGAGTGGACGTAGCAGATGTGCCCGGCACCCGGGGCCGCTCGCAGGCCGTGGGCGAAGGCGCTGCTCGAGGACACGAGCAGCTCGTGCTCGCGCACCTTCATCCGCCGGATCGCGGTCGGGTACAGCGGCAGGTACCGGCGGAACGTGGACTGGCCGACGCCGAGCCGCTGCATCACCGAGGTCGAGATCTCCCGCCCGGCGAATCGCTCACCCGTCCCCTGCTCGTCGTAGAGCAACGTGTAGATCGGCGCCTCGGGCCACACGTCGGCCATCGCGTGAAAGGTCCGCTCGGCGCCCCGCATGACCAGCAGGTAGTCGTGGGCAAGCGCGACCGGCGCGCCCGCGGACGTCGTGCCCGGCACTCAGGCCGCCACGGGCAGGTCGAGGCGCTCGGCCAGCTTGGCGTAGGTGCTGAGCGCCTGGCCCGTCACCTGGTCCATGTTCAGGTACTGGTAGCGGGCGAGCCGGCCGACGAACGTCACGTCCTCTTCCGCGGCAGCGAGGGCCTCGTAGCGCTTATAGAGCGCCTTCGTCTCGTCGCTGGGAATCGGATAGTACGGGTCGCCCTCGTCGCGCGGGTATTCGACGATCATCGTCGAGTGCTCGAGCTGCTGGCCCGTGAGATGCCGGAACTCGGTCGTCCGGGTGTAAGGCACCTCGAAGTCGGGCTCATTGATCGTTCCCACCGGCTGCACCAGACCGCCACCGGGCGTGGGCTCGGTGCGCAGCTCGAACTCGAGCGAGCGGTACGGGAGCTCGCCGTAGCAGCGATCGAAGTAGAGATCGACCGGCCCGGTGAAGACGACGTGCTTGCACGTGATCTGGTCGCGGACGTCGAAGAAGTCCGTCGAGAGCCGGATGTCGATCAGCGGGTGGTCGGTCATCCGCGTGAACATCGCCGTGAAGCCTTCAGCCGGCATGTTCTGGAACGTGTCGGTGAAGTACCGGTCGTCGGTGTTCGTGCGGGTCGGGATGCGTGAGGCCACCGACCCGTGCAGCTCGGAGGGATCGCGCTTCCACTGCTTGCGCGTGTAGCCGCGGAAGAACTTCTCGTACAAGTCGCGCCCGACCTTGGACACGACCGCTTCCTCGCTCGTGCGCACGTAGTCGATCGGCTCCGCCCGCTCGGCGTAGAACGCGGCGACCTCTTCGTCGGTCTGCAGGTTCAGCCCGTAGAGCTCGTTGACCGTGGTCCGGTTGATCGGGATCGGCACCAGCTTCCCATCGACCCACCCGCGCACGCGGTGCTCGTAGGGCCGCCACTCGGTGAAGCGCGACAGGTAGTCGACGACCTTCTCCGCGTTGGTGTGGAAGATGTGCGGCCCGTACTTGTGCACGAGCACGCCGTGATCGTCGATGTAGTCGTAGGCGTTGCCGCCGATGTGGTCGCGGCGATCCATGAGCAGGACCCGCATGCCGCTTCCGGCGGCGAGGCGCTCCGCGAGGATGCTGCCGGCGAACCCGGCCCCGACGACGACGACGTCCGTCTCGAGTCGTTCGAACCGCTTCATGCGTACCTCAGGGAGTCGTGTTGCGTCAACTTCGGGCATGGGCTACATCCCTCGGGCGCGAAGGAGATAGGGAATCGTGCGCAGGAGGATCTTCACGTCGTTCCACAGCGACCACGTGGCGACGTAGAGGTAGTCGATCTTGACCATCTCGGCGAGCGGGATCCGGGCCGACCCGAGGATCTGCCAGTGGCCGGTCATCCCAGGCGTCAGGTGCAGACGCCGACGGTGCCAGCCCTCCACCTTGCGATCCTCTTCGACCACCAGCGGCCGGGGGCCGACGATGCTCATCTCGCCGCGGAGCACGTTGAGGAGTTGGGGAAGTTCGTCCAGCGAGGCGCGGCGCAGGAACCCGCCGACCCGAGTGATCCTGGGGTCGTCGGCGATCTTGAACAGGCCATCGGCCTCGTTGCGGTCCTGCAGGTCGTGCTTGAGCGCGTCCGCGCCGTCGATCATGGTCCGGAACTTGAACATCTCAAAGCGACGGCCGTCCTTGCCCACGCGGATCTGCCGGAAGAGCACCGGTCCGCGCGACTCCAGGCGAACGGCCAGGGCGACGACGAGCAGCACCGGGGCGACCGCGAGCATCATCGCGCCGGCGAAGGCCAAGTCGAAGCTGCGCTTGAGCAGCCGGGACGAGCGCGTCAGGCCGAAGCGAGGCAGGCCGAGCACGGTCATCCCGCCGAGGTCGTCGAACTCGACCGAGGAGCCGACGACCTCGAACACGCCCGGCACGAGCGAGACCTTGGCCCCCAGCGCCTTCGCCAACTGCACCGCGTCGAGCACCGAGTCGCCGTCAAGCGCCCGCGGCGCCAGGATCACCCGGTGGATGTCGTCGTGGCGGAGCAGGTGCTCGACCCCCTCCAGCACGGAGGCGAGGTCCTGCGTGTCCCTGAGCTCGATCCGCCTGACGATCGCGATCCCCTGGGCGCCCCGTTCCTCGAGGCGGCGCGTGATGCGGAAGCTCACGTCGGGCTCGGCCACGAGCAGGCAGCGCTCCGTGGGTGC
>DASVGA010000225.1:0-3875 GCA_036379795.1 Actinomycetota bacterium
ACGCGAACATGGATTCCAGCGCCTCATGGGGATCGACGTCGGGGCCGATCGTCTTCGGATCCTTCGTCATGAACTCGGTGACGTGATGGTTCTCGGCATCGAAGTCCGACCCGACCGCGCGGAGGACGTCGCGCTCGGTGAAGATGCCGAGCAGGCGTTCACCGTCGAGCACGAGCGCGCTTCCCACCTGATGGGTGCTCATCATCGTCGCGGCGTCGGCGACGGTGGTCGTCGGAGAGACGATCGTCAAATCGGTGCTCATCACGTCCCGGATCACGGTCATGGCTCGCCCTTTCGATACGCCGGGTGACGACGGGCAGGAGCCTAGTCCCCTCGCACCGGCGCGAACAGCCCTGCTCGACTGGTACCGGCCACGGCGCAGGGCCTACCCGTGGCGCGTCCCGGCCCGACCGGGCGCCAGGCGCCCGGATCCCTACAGGGTGCTGGTGAGCGAGGTCATGCTGCAGCAGACCCAGGCCGCCAGGGTCGCGCCGGTGTTCGAGGCGTTCATGGCTCGATTCCCCGACGTGCGCGCGTTGGCCGCAGCCCCGCTCGGTGACGTGCTGCGGGCGTGGGGACGGCTCGGCTACCCGCGCCGAGCTCTCGCGCTGCACCGTGCGGCCGGCGAGATCGTCGAGCGACACGGAGCCGTGGTGCCACGTGACCCGCAGGTCCTTCGGGCGCTGTCCGGGGTCGGTGACTACACGTCGGCTGCGGTTGCGAGCCTCGCCTTCGGGGTGGCGGTGGCGGCCGTCGACACCAACGTGCGCCGGATCCTCGCCCGGGTCGAGCACGGCACCGAGGCCGATGAGCTGTCGCGGCGGGCGATGGACGATGCTGCAGGCCGCTGGCTCGACACCCGCCGACCTGCGGCCTGGAATCAGGCGCTCATGGACCTCGGACGGGAGGTGTGCCGTCCGGCGCCTCGTTGTGCGATCTGTCCGCTACAGGCCTGGTGCGCGTTCGCGGCTGCGGGTCGCCGGGGAAGGCCCGCGTCACGTCGGCAGCCGCGCTTCGAAGGCTCGTTGCGGCAGGTGCGGGGCGCGGTGACCGCTGAGCTCCGGGCGCGCTCGCCCCGCACGATCGGCGGTATCGCGCGGGCCTCGGGACATGCGACCCCGCGGGTGGCCGAGGCGGTCCGTGGCTTGCACGACGACGGACTGGTCGTCGCGACGCAGGCGGCGCTCGCCGGTCGTGACCGTGGGCTGGTGTCGTTCCCCGACCAGCCTTCGGTCTCACGCCCGGGCCGTGCGTGACCTCGCGTCTCCACGGGTTGACCCGGCCGTTCCCATCGGCGTACCATCGCTCAAAGTGAGACTGATTCTCAGTATCGTTCTCGCAAGTGCGATGATGCTGCCCTCGTGCGGGACGGGGGCGTCGGCGCGTGGTCCCGACGGGAGGATCGCGGTGGTCGCGAGCTTCTACCCACTTGCGCACGCCGCCGAGCGGGTCGGCGGTGATGCCGTCTCTGTCACCAACCTCACCCCGCCCGGGGTCGAGCCGCACGATCTGGAGCTCTCGCCCGAGGCGCTCGAGCAGATCGCGACCGCCGACGTGATCGTGTACCTGTCGGGAGGCTTCCAGCCCGCCGTCGCGGAAGCCGTGGAGGCCGAGGGAACCGGCCTGATCGTCGACGCAGCGGCCGGGTCGGTGGGGGAGGCTTCGGGGGACCCCACCTCGGGGACCGATCCCCACGTCTGGCTCGATCCCCGTCGATACGCGGACATCGTTGGGCGGATCGCGGAAGCGTTGGCCAGAGCGACCGCCAGCGGTAGCGAGCCGTTCGCCTCGAACGCACGCCGATTCCAGGGCCAGCTCGACGATCTGGCGACGGCGTTCCGGGCCGGGCTCGCTCAGTGTGAGACGCGCACGATGGTCACGAACCACGCGGCGTTCGGCCACCTAGCCGAGGCATACGATCTCGAGCAACTCGCGATCTCGGGGACCTCGCCAGAGTCCGAGCCCGACGCGGCTCGCATCGCCGAGCTCGCGACGCTCGCCCGCCGATCGGGCGCGGTGACCGTCTTCGCCGAGGACCTCGCTTCCGCGGAGATCGCCGAGACCGTGGCCGCCGAGGCCGGGCTCCGAACCGCGGTGCTGAGCCCGCTCGAAGGCCTGACCGAGTCGCAGATCGCCGCCGGCGACGATTACCTGTCGGTGATGCATCGCAATCTGGAGACCTTGCGTGACGGCCTCGTCTGCGCCTGAGCCGCTCAGCGCGAACGATCGGGCGCCGGCAGCCGACGAGCTGATCGCCGCGCGGGGTGTCACGTTCGCCTATGGACGGGAACCGGTGCTCGAGCGCGTCGACCTCACCGTGCGCGCGGGTGAGTTCGTGGCGCTCGTCGGCCCGAACGGATCGGGCAAGTCGACCCTGCTGCACGTCGTGCTCGGTTCGCTCGAGCCCGACGCCGGCGAGGTGCGCCTGTTCGGACGGTCTCCCGGGGCGCTGCGCCGCCGTGGCCGGCTGGGCTACGTGCCGCAGCGTCCGAACCTCAGCTCGGAGCTCCCCGCCACGGTGCGCGAGATCGTCGCTGCTGGAAGGCTCACCGACGGGCGGTGGTGGCGGCCGACGTCGGGGGCCGACCGTGATCAGGTCGAGCACGCGATCGCCTCGGTCGGCCTGACGGAGCGTGCGGATCGGCCCGTCAACGAACTCTCCGGGGGACAACAGCAGCGCGCGTTCATCGCCCGCGCCTTCGCCAGCGAGCCGTCGCTGCTGGTGCTCGACGAGCCGATCGCCGGAGTCGACGCTTCCTCGCAGCGGCTGTTCCGTGACTCACTCGTGCACCTCATCCGCGAGCACGGAGCCGGTGTGCTCCTGGTCTCGCACGAGCTCTCCGCCGTCGCCGACGACGTGGATCGCGTGGTGGTGCTCAAGCGTACGGTGGTCTTCGACGGGCGTCCGTCCGACCTCGCCGCGCGGGGCGTCGGGAGCCTCGGGGTGCATGCCGAGGACCTTCCGCTCTGGCTGGAGCAGCTCACGTGATCGCCCTGATCGCCGGCATCGCGCCGCCGTTCCCCTTCGAGCTGGCGTTCATGCAACGGGCGCTGATCGCCTGCCTGGCGGTCGGCGTGTTCGCGCCAACGATCGGGGTCTTCCTGGTGCAGAAGCGGCTCTCGCTCATCGGAGACGGCATCGGGCACGTGGCCTTCGCCGGAGTCGGCGCGGGGTTCCTGGCGGGCTGGGCGCCCCTCGGGACCGCACTGGTGTTCGCCGTCGTCGGCTCGCTCGCGATCGAGTGGTTCCGGGCGCGCCGCAACACCTCGGGCGACGTGGCCCTGGCGATCCTGTTCTACTCCGGCATCGCGCTCGGCGTCGTGCTGATCTCGCTCGGCGACGGCGGGGTCTCGGCCGGCGTGCTGACCTATCTGTTCGGGCAGCCGCTCTCGGTGCGAGCCGGTGAGGTGCAGGCGATCGTGCTGCTCGGGCTCGCGATCGTGATCACGGTGATGGCGCTCGGCCGCGCGTTGTTCTCGGTCGTCACCGACGAGGAATGGTCGAGGGTCGCCGGTCTTCCGGTGGCGACGTTGAACTCGCTGCTCGCGGTGCTCACCGCCGTGGCGGTGGTCGCGGCGATGCAGATCGTGGGCATCCTGCTGGTCGCCGCCATGATGGTGCTGCCGGTCGCGAGCGCCCAGCTTCTGGCGCGCTCCTTCCGCGGTGCGATGACGCTGTCGGCCGCGATCGGCGCCGGCGCGTCGGTGGCCGGCCTCGCGCTCTCGAGGATCTGGGGGCTCGCGACCGGAGGCGCCATCGTGCTCGTCGCGACGGCGGTCTTCGTGATGGTCGCGGTCGTTTCGCGTGGTGTGAGCGCGGTTCGCGGTTCCGACGGGGTGGATCGATGACGCGAGCCGGGCTCACGGACCTGCAC
>DASVGA010000226.1:0-2590 GCA_036379795.1 Actinomycetota bacterium
CTCACGCAACCGGTGTCCACCGACCCGGCCCAGGTCGAGTTCCTCGTCGAGGACGGGGACACCGCGTCGACGATCGCGGCTCGGCTCAGCCAGCAGAACCTGATCCGCGATCCGCGGGCATTCATCTTCATCGCGAGCGAGCGTGAGCTCACCGGGGCGCTCCAGCAGGGGACGTTCGTGCTGCGCAAGAACATGACCCCGGAGCAGCTCGTGTCGGCATTGCTCGCGCCGCCGCCGAACCCGTTCATCGAGATCGATCTCCGGACCGGACTCCGGCTCGAACAGATCACCGCGAAGCTGCAAACGCTCGACGGCCTCGACATGGACCCGCGCGAGTTCTATGAGCTTGCCAAGGAGCCCCCCGAGGCGCTGATGTCGGACTACCCGTGGCTCCAGCGCGCGCTCGAGGGCGCTCCCGAGAACGCATCTCTGGAGGGGTTCCTGTGGCCCGGCAACTATCGGGTCCTGCCCGATACCACGCCAGACGAGCTCATCCGGAAGATGCTCGACGGCTTCCACGAGGCGGTCGGCGACGCGAAGATGAAGGTCGCGCCGGAGCGGAAGATGACGTTCTACCAGGTACTGACGCTGGCGTCGCTCGTCGAGCGCGAAGCGCGACTCGACGAGGAGAAGCCGCTGATCGCGGGCGTGTACCAGAACCGCTTGAACGGGCTGCCCGGCGTGAAGAACAAGATCCTCAACGCCGACCCGACCGTCATCTGGGCGAACGACACCGTCCAGCTCGACGCGCTCGATTTCGACAAGTGGCGGGAATATCGGTTCTGGACGGTCCCGAAGGGCGTCGGGCTGCGGAACGTCGAGCTGCCGGAGTCCCTGCAGGGCTACCAGACGTACATCCGGCCGGGGCTCTTCCCCGGGCCGATCGCGACGCCGACGGTCGCATCGATCGACGCCGCGCTTCGGCCCGACACCGCGGACAAGTTCCTGTACTTCCTCGCGATCCCCGACGACAGCGGGAAGCACGTCTTCGCGAAGACCGCGAAGCAGCACGAGGCGAACCGGAAGAAGTACGGCTACACGTGACGCTCGCCCGCGCCGCGTGGCCGACGCCGGCCGACTTCGCCGCCCCGCCGACCCGGGCTGACCAGCGACGCTGGGACGAGGCCGATCGCGCTGCACGCCCAGAGCGCCGCGCGCGGGTCACGGCCCGCTTCGCCGAGGCCGGTATCGACGGCTATTTCGGCGTCCGACGCGAGCACATGCGGTATCTCACGGGGTTCGCGCTCGCCGACGGGGAGGAGAAGGTGGCAGGGGCGTCGGGCCAGTTCCTGCTGTCCGGCGAGGAGCTCGTCGTGTTCGCGGATTCGCGCTACACGATCCAGGCCCGCCGGGAGTCGCCGGAGGCGCGCGTCGAGATCGTGTACGGCGACCTGCTGAGCCGATGGCCGGAGCTCGTCGCGTCGATCGGTGCGAAGCGGCTCGGCGTGGAGGCGGGGTTCGTGCCCCACGCCACCTGGACGAAGCTCGCCGAGGCGGCACCCGACGTCGAGCTGATCCCGATCGAGGGCTGGGTCGAGGCCGACCGCGCGACGAAGGAGCCGGCCGAGCTCGAGCGCATCGCAGCCGCGTGTGCGGTCGCCGATCGCGCGCTCGCCGGCCTCCTGCCGGAGATCCGTCCGGGCGTGACCGAGGCGGAGCTCGCGCTCAAGCTCGAATGGGCGATGCGCACCGGTGGCGCCGAGGCGCTGTCGTTCGATGTCGCCTGCCTGTCGGGTCCCGAGGCGGCGTTGCCGCACGGCGCGCCGGGTGACCGGCCGGTGCTTGACGACGCCGTCCTGCTGTTCGACTTCGGCGCGCAGGTCTGTGGCTACCGCAGCGACATGACGCGGACCCTGTTCGTCGGTGAGCCGACGTCGCGGGATGCCGATGTGTACGAGCTCGTCGCGAGGGCACAGGCGGCCGCGATCGAGGCACTCGAGACGGCGGTGCGGTCCGACGATGACCTGCCGTCAGGCCGCGTCTTCGACGCCGTGGCGCGCGACATCATCACGGCCGCGGGGCACGGCGAGCACTTCGGGCACACGCTCGGTCACGGCATCGGCCTCGCGACGCACGAGCTGCCCTCGCTCGGCAAGCGAGCGGCGGACGCGCCGTTGCCGAGCCCGACCGTGTTCTCCGTCGAGCCCGGCGTCTACCTGGAGGGTGAGACCGGCGTGCGGATCGAGGACCTGGTCGCGATCGACCACGTGGCGCATCGACTCGACCGCCTCACGCACTTCCCGCGCGAGACCGTCATCGTCGGCGACGGCGCCTAGCCAGAGAGCGACGCGAGTGTCGCGTCGAGCGCCTCGGTGAACACCGGGATCTCGGCCTCGGTGAAGGCGAGTGGCGGGCGGACCTTCAGCACGTTGCCGCCGCGACCGGACGTGCCGACGAGGACTCCCCGCTGGCGGAGGCCCTCCTTGACCGCCTTGGCGCCCGAACCGTCCGCGATCTCGATGCCGATCGCCAGCCCGACACCTCGGACGTCGACGACGATCGGGTGGCGGCTCGCGACGTCGCGGATCGCCTCGATGAAGGGAGCGCTCACCCGCGTCGCGCGTTCGATGACCCGTTCGTCATCGAGGAC
>DASVGA010000227.1:0-3261 GCA_036379795.1 Actinomycetota bacterium
ATCGGCCCCGCCGTGCAGGACGGCTACGTCATCACCGACTTCAAGACCGGCAAGAGCGACAGCGCCGGACCCCCGCGCGAGAGCCTGCAGCTCGGCATCTACTACATCGCCGTGCAGGAATCGCCCGACCTCGCCGAGTTCCAGCCGGTGAAGACCGTCGAGCTCGCGTTCCTGCGCGGCAATTGGCGCAGCCCCGACATCGACTACCGCAAGTGGATGGTCACCGAGCGTGACGAGCAGGCCTACCAGGCGGAGATGCGCGAGCGCCTCGCCGAGCTCATCAGGCGGAAGCGTGACCTGAACGAACGTGAGGTCTTCCGCCCGAACCCGTACGCGAACTGCCGGTTCTGCGACTTCCAGACGCTCTGCCCGCTGTACCCGGAGGGCCAGCCGGTGTTCCCCGTCGATGTCGTCGGCGCCGGCGCGCCGCAGGCGGTGTCGGCGTGACCGGGGGCCACGAGGTTCCGGCGGAGATCGTCGCCGCCATGGGGGGCGCGCCGCCCACCGACGAGCAGTGGCGCGCGATCACGATGCCGCTGGAGCCGACCGTGCTGATCGCCGGGGCGGGCTCGGGCAAGACGAGCGTGATCGCGGCGCGCATCGTCTACCTGGCGCTCGCCGCGCTCGGCCGCCTCGATGCCCCGGAGGGCGTGCTTCCCGGCAACGTGCTCGCGCTCACGTTCACCGTCAAGGCCACCGACAACCTGCGCTCGCGCATCCGCCGCGCGCTCGCCGGCGTCGATCTCGCGAAGGGCGACGAGCCCGAGATCGTGAACTACCACGCCTTGGCCGCCCAGGTGATCGAGCGCTACGGCATGCTGGCAGGCATCGAGCGAAGGCGCGTGCTGAGCCAGGCCCAGCGGGTCTCGATCGCCGGGCGCGTGCTCGACGAGATGACCTTCGACCACGTGAAGACCGAGTGGCAGCAGAGCGTGGTCGACAAGATCCTGAACCTCGACGGGCAGATCGCGAATCACCTCGTCGACCCCGACGACGTGGTGGCGTTCGTCACCGAGCGTCTGCCGGTCTTCAAGCAGATCGCGCGGACCGACCGTGTCTACTACACGGCGCTCGAGCGCATCGAGCTCGCGAAGGCCGTCGCGGTGTTCCGGCGTCTCAAGCACGATCTCGGCGTGATCGACTTCGGCGACCAGATCGAGCTGGCGGTCGACGTCGCGACGGCCCACCCTGAGGTCGGGCAGGCTTACCGCGACCGGTTCGCAGCCGTGCTGCTCGACGAGTACCAGGACACCAACGTCGCCCAAGCGAAGCTCATGCGCGCGATGTTCGCCGGGGGGCACCCGGTGACCGCGGTCGGCGACCCGGACCAGAACATCTACGCCTGGCGCGGCGCGTCGCTGTCGAACCTGTTCGACTTCCCGACCGACTTCGCGAAGGCCGACGGCTCGCCGGCCGAGCGGCTGCCGCTGTTCACGAACTTCCGATCGGGAGCGCGCATCCTGCACGCGGCCGACACGATCATCTCGTCGCTGCCCGCGGCGCAACGGCCCGACCCCGACAAGCAGCTCGTGCCCTTCGGGCCCAACGGGGAGGGTCAGGTCACGGTCACCTCGCACCGCGACGAGCTCACCGAGGCGAGGGCCATCGCCGATCGCATCGTGGCGCTTCGTGACAGCGGCTCGTCGTGGTCCGAGATCGCGGTGCTCTGCCGCACCTCCCGGTTGTTCTTCCTGCTGCAGCAGACGTTCACGGAGCGTGAGATCCCGGCCGAGATCGTGGGGCTCGCTGGCCTGCTGCGCACGCCCGAGGTGGTCGAGGTCATGGCCTACGCGCGGGCGGCCAACGACGCGATGGCGAGCGTCGCGCTCGCCAGGGTGCTCATGGGCCCCCGCTACCGCGTGGGGTTCAAGGACCTCGCGCTCGTCGCCGGCTGGGCCAAGGGCAGGAACTACGCCTGGCGCGAGGACGGCGGCGACGACGAGGAGACGCCGTTCCTGTTCGCCGAGGCGCTGGAGCATCTCGACGAGGTCGAGGGGCTCAGTGACGAGGGGCGCACCCGCCTCGAGGAGTTCCGCGCCGAGCTCTCGGCGCTGCGCGTCGAGGCCCGCCGGCCCGTGCCCGAGTTCCTGGGCGAGGTGATCCGGCGCATCGGCATCCTCGACGAGCTCGAAGCCGACGTCGATCGCACCGCCGCCGCCCAGCGCTCGCGCAACCTCGCGGCCTTCCTCGACCAGGTGCACGCATTCGAGCCGGTCGAGGGCGAGCTCACACTGCGCGCGTTCCTCGACTACATCGACTCGGTCGAGGCCCTCGACAAGGAAGAGTGGGCGCCGGTGCAGCCGAGCGACGCCGACTCGGTCAAGGTCATGACGATCCACCAGGCCAAGGGGCTCGAGTTCGACCACGTCTTCGTGCCGGGGGTCGCGACCGGGCTCATGCCGTCCAAGCGCATCCAGCAGAACCCCGCCGAGCGCGGCTACTCGCTCGACTTCGAGCTGCGGGGCGACGCGGCGATCCTTCCGGCGTTCGACGGCGTGCTCTCGCACTTCAAGCGCGACCTCGCGGCCCAGGAGGTCATCGAGGAACGCCGCACGATGTACGTGGCGCTCACGCGCGCGCGCCGTTCGCTGCACGTGAGCGCCTCGAACTGGTACGGCGAGAACGTGAAGGCCAAAGGTCCGAGCGTGTTCTTCGACGAGCTCGTCGAGTGGGGAACGACGACGAGCGAGGCTGAGGTGACGATCACCGCGAAGGAGACCCCCGGTGGGGGCGACGACGACGGCCCGGCCGAGCAGAACCCGATGCTCGGCTACCGCGAGTCGCTCGTGCGCGACTGGCCCGGTCCCGCCCGCCCGGACGACACCAGCAAGCAGTTCCCCGACGGATGGCGGCGCACCGCAGCAGCCGCGATCGAGGCGGGCGCCGTGCAGACCGCGCTCGTCGACGCGCTCGACCCCGACGATCGCGAGGCCTTCGAGCGCGTCGCCGCCGGCAGACGGCAGCTCGCCGCCCACCTGCGCGAGCGCGAGGCCGTCGAGGGCGGACCCAGCGTGGAGCGCACGCCGCAGGCGGTGGGCGCGAGCGACCTCATCACCTACGTCCAGTGTCCGAAGCGCTTCTACTGGTCGCGGGTGCGTCCGTTGCCGCGGTTCAGCGGACCGGCGGCCCGCATCGGCACCGAGGTCCACGCCTGGATCGAACGCCGCGCCCGCGGGCAGGGCCAGCTGCTCGAGATCGGCGACCGCCCCGACCTCACCGACGAGGAGCTCGCCGGCGACCCGGGCCGGGTCGAGCGCCTGC
>DASVGA010000228.1:0-2206 GCA_036379795.1 Actinomycetota bacterium
TCCAGGGCAGCGGTTTCGGGTTCAGCAGCCAGTGACCCAGGAAGACCAGGGCGAAGAAGATGGCGAAATCGATCGTGGGGAAGAGCATCGACCCGAGAACCCTAGCGCACGCACACGCGAGGTCGGCCGAGCCTCACAGCGCGTCGAGGCGGCCCTGCAGGAAGGTGCGCTCGGCCGGGTTCTCGGTGAGCTCGAGGGCCCGGCGATAGGCTGCCGCGGCATCGTCGGCGCGCTCGAGACGCCGGAGTAGATCGCCCCTGGTGGCATGGAACAGGTGGTAGTGGTCGAGCGCTGCTTCCAGCGGCTCGACGAGGGCGAGGCCCGCGCGCGGTCCGTCGGCCATCGCTACGGCGACGGCGCGATTCAGCTCGACCACGGGGCTGGGGTCGAGCTCCGCGAGGGCGCCGTACAGGCTCGCGATCTGAGGCCAATCCGTGTGCTCGGGTCGAGGAGCCTGCGCGTGCAGAGCAGCGATCGCCGCCTGCAGCTGGTAGGCACCGGGCGATCGCATCGCGATCGCCCGGTCGAGCACGGCGACCCCTTCGTCGATCATCTCGTGATCCCAGCGAGCCCTGTCCTGATCCTCCAGCAGCACCAGCGTGCCGTCGCCACCGGTCCGGGTGTTCCGCCGGGAATGGTGCAGGAGCATGAGGGCGAGCAACCCGGCCACCTCCGCCTGGTCCGGGAGCAGACGGTCGACCATGCGCGTGAGCCAGATCGCTTCATCGCAGAGATCGGTGCGCACGACTCCCCGGTCGCTCGTCGCGCTGTAGCCCTCGTTGAAGACGAGGTAGAGCACCGCGAGCACGCCCTCGAGTCGCTCACCGAGCAACTCCTGCGGCGGCACCCGATACGGGATGCCCGCATCACGGATCTTCCGCTTCGCGCGGACGAGACGCTGCGCCACCGTCGTCTCCGGCACCAGGAAGGCGCGTGCGATCTCCTTGGTCGAGAGTCCGCCGACCGTGCGCAGCGTGAGCGCGACGCGGGATCCCAGCGGGATCGCCGGGTGACAGCAGGTGAAGATCAGTCTGAGGCGATCGTCGGGGAACCCGGACAGGTCGTGCTCGTTCACGCCGTCGAGCGCCGCGAAGCGGGCCGCCGCCTCGGCCTTGGTGTGCCCGACGCGGTCTCGCCTGATGCGATCGATCGCCCGGTTCCGCGCGGTGGTCACGATCCAGGCGCCCGGGTTGTCAGGCACGCCATCGCGCGGCCATCGATCGAGCGCGATCGCGAACGACTCCTGCACGGCCTCCTCGGCGAGATCGAAGCTTCCGACCGCCCTGATCAGGGCCGCGATCGCTCGGCCCGACTCTCGCCGGAACAAGCGGTCGACGATCTCGTCGGTCGGGCCCGTCAACCCTCAGGCATCTCCATCACGGGGCGCAGCTCGATCGTGCCGTACGACGCCCCGGGGCATCGCGCCGCGGCCTCGATCGCGTCGTCGAGGTTGTCGACCTCGAGCAGGTAGTAGCCGCCGAGCGTCTCTTTCGTCTCGGCGAAGGGACCGTCGGTGACCATGCGCTCGCCGTCGCGCACGCGCACGCTCGTCGCCTGCTCGACCGGTTGCAGCGCGTCGCCCGCCTTCATCCAGCCCTTGGTCCGCAGCCAGTCCGAGTAGTCGTACCAGCGCTGCATCTCGCCGGCTTGGTCTGCCTCGCTCATCTGGGGGACCGCACTCTCGTTCCCGTAGATCAACAGCATGTACTGCATCGACGCCCTCCTCTGGGTGTCGGGTCCGGCGCCCTCGGCCGCCCTCTCACGGATACGACGAACGGCATCCCTGGTGCTCGACATGCTCGTCGGTCGGACGAACCATGCGCGCGGTGGTGCACGAGTGCCTCGGCCCGCGGGCGAGCGGGGCTCAGGTAGCCTGCATCTGTCGATCGGCAACGGTGCAACGGGAGGGAATCGATGTCTCGGGAGAGCGATTGGGCAGTCTTCGAGAAGGCGTGTGAGATCACCGCTTCGGCGGTGCGAGGAACGATCACAGGGGCCGACGGGCAGCCGGCGTCGCTGGTCGCCGATGTGTTCACATCGGTGCATGAGGTCCTCAAGGCAACGGCCGACGAGATGCCAAGCAAGGATGCCAAGGCCGGCTTCTGACGCCCTCGGCCGATGTCAGCCGTGTGGGGTGACGTCGCGCATCGACACGATGCCCACCACCTTCTCGCCGTCCACGACGGGCAGGTGCCGGAAGCCGAAC
>DASVGA010000229.1:0-3072 GCA_036379795.1 Actinomycetota bacterium
CCGACAGCGTGAGCGACGCGCTCCGCTCCTACCCCGAGGATCTGCTCGCGAGCCCGTTGGATGTGCGCATCGCGACCATGTCGTTCGCGCCGGGCGCAAGCGCCCCGTCGGCAGGCTCGTCGTTGAACGAGTCGAGCGGCCGTCCGGGGGTGGAAGGTGGTCCGTTCGCGGGACTGCTCGCCAACCAAGGACCCGCACTCATGGTGCTCGCGGTCGCGGCTGCCGTCGCGTTGGGCGCCTGGCACGCCTTGCTGCCGGGCCACGGCAAGACACTGATGGCGGCGTACATGGTGGGCTCGGGTGCCCGCGTGCGGCACGCGGTCTCGGTCGGGGCGGCGGTGTCGGTCATGCACACCGCATCGGTCCTGGCGCTCGGCTTGGCGGTGGTCACGCTGGAGCGCACGTTCCGGCCCGAGAGCCTGTACCCATGGCTCGGGCTGGCCTCGGGTCTGGTCGCGCTCGGTCTCGGCGCCTACCTGCTCGTGGCGAGGCTTTCGGCCTGGAGCCACGCGGACGGCGACAACGATCACGAGGTCGTCCATCCGCACGACCACGACCATGAGCACGGACCCGGTGGTCACTCGCACACGCTTCCCACCGGCACCACGCCGCTGTCACCTCGCGGTCTGATGGCGCTCGCGCTGGCCGGAGGCATCCTGCCTGCTCCGAGCGCGCTCCTCGTGATGCTCGGAGCCATCAACGCCCATCGGGCCGCGTACGGCATCACGCTCGTGCTCGCGTTCAGCGTCGGTCTCGCCGCTGCGCTCATCGTGATCGGACTCGGCGCCCTAAAGGCCCGCGAGCTCATGGTCCATCGTCTCTCGACCACGATGGGTCGCCTGGTCCCCGTCCTGTCGGCTGCCGCGATCATCGGCGTCGGCGTGTTCCTGTCGGTGCGGAGCCTCACGCAGCTCTGAGCGCTGCCCGTGACACGATGAGCGGCATCGAGTTCCTCCGGCACGGCTCGCGCATCGGTCTCGGCTGCATGCCGATGAGCTTCGGCTACCTCGACGCGGCGAGCGACGACGCCCCGGAGGCCGTGATACGCAGAGCGCTCGACCTCGGCGTCACGATGTTCGACACGGCCGACGTGTATGGGCCACACACCAACGAAGATCTGGTCGGCCGGGCGCTCGAGGGCAGGCGCGATGAAGCGACGATCGCGACCAAGGTCGGGCTCGTCGTGGGGCCGAACGGTGGGTATCCGATGTCGCGCGACGCCCGGCCTGAGCGCATCGCGGAGCAGGTGCACGGGTCGCTCGGCCGCCTGCGGACCGACGCGATCGACCTCTACTACCTGCATCGCGTCGACGAGCAGGTACCGCTCGAGGAGTCGTGGGGCGCGATGGCCGGGCTGGTCGCGTCCGGTCATGTGCGAGCACTCGGCTTGTCGGAAGTCGGCACCGACGAGCTGGAACGCGCCCACGCGATCCATCCGGTCGCCGCGGTGCAGTCGGAGCTGAGCCTGTGGACGCGCGACGCGCTCGACGAGGTCGTGCCCTGGTGCACCGCGCACGGCGCGCTGTTCGTGCCGTTCTCGCCGCTCGGACGAGGCTTCCTCACCGGAACGATCACCGACGCGGGGTTCGAGCCGGGCGACTTCCGGGCATCGAACCCGCGCTTCACCGACGAGGCGATCGAGGTCAACCAACGCCTGGTGAGCGTGGTGCGGGCGGTGGCCGAACGGCACGGTGCGACGCCGGCGCAGGTCGCGCTCGCGTGGACCCTCGCGCAGGGCGACCATGTGCTGCCGATCCCCGGCACGAAGCGCATCCGCTACCTCGAGGAGAACGTCGGAGCGGCGGCGCTCACGCTGACGAGCCATGACCTCACCGACCTCGATGCTGCCCCGCTCCCGATCGCACCACGCTACTGACAGCGTGAGCCGGTTCGAGGGGTCGTGGGTCGAGCGCCCCTGGGGACGCATGCGGGTGTGGCGCGGCGGGCGCGGGCCGGCCGTGCTCGCGGTGCACGGGCTCGGGGGCTCCGGCCGCTACTGGGAAGGGCTCGTGCGGCGCGTGGGAGCCGACTACACGATCGTGGCTCCCGACCTTCCCGGGTTCGGCTCGTCGGACCGGCCCGAGGGTGACATCGATCGAGCGATGCTGCTCGCCGACCTCGACGCCGTGATCGAGACGCAGGCCGGTGAGGCGCCGGTGCACGTCGTCGGTCACTCGTTGGGCGCTGTGCTCGCCGCACTCTGGACGTCGAAGAACCCGCGGAGCGTGCGATCGCTCGCCATGGCTTCGCCACCGTTCCCCGACGGCTCGGCCATGGACTACCGCACCCGCGCGGATCTGCGTCCATCGACGGGCCGCAGGCTCGCAGCGAAGGCGACGCGCGCGATCTGGCCCGCACTGGCCTTCCCGATCGGACTCGCGACGCGCTACCCGACCGCCGTCGTGGCCGACTTCGGACGGCAGTCGGTGCGCGCCCGTGCCTGGACGATGTGGGCGCTCTGGTCGGACCCCGGATTCAAGCCGGAGCTCGAACGGATCGCCACGCTCGACGGGTCAATCCCGAGCCTGCTCGCGCACGCCCGCGACGACAAGACGGTCGCGATGCGGGGGCATGCCAGCTGGATGCGGGTGCTGCCCAACGCAGAACCCCACGTGCTCGACGAGGGCGGGCACCAGTTCCTGCTGCGCACCAAGTTCGAGCCGTTCGTGGGATGGCTCGCCGGGGAAGCCGCCGCGGACTAGGCTGGCGAGCCACATGGCCGACCAGGCGACCCAGCACCACCTCGTGCTGATCCTCGCGCGCGACTTCGCGTCGCGTCTGGCCACTCCCGTGTTCCTGGTCGACGCCCACGGTTCCGTCATCTACTTCAACGAGAGCGCCGAGCGCGTGCTCGGCAGGCGGTTCATCGAGGGCTCCGGCATGGACGCGCGCGAGTGGAGCACCGTGTTCGCGCCCTCCGACGACGACGGCAACCCGGTGGGCCTCGCCGAGCTACCTCTCGGGGTCGCGATCCGCGAGCGGCACCCCGACCACCGCATGCTGCGTATCAGGAGCATCGATGGCACCGAGCGCCGCATCGAGGTCACGGCCTTCCCGCTCTTCGCCCACGAG
>DASVGA010000230.1:0-2772 GCA_036379795.1 Actinomycetota bacterium
GCTCGGTGACGATCGTGTGGGTCGCCAGCGTGCCGCAGTGCAAGACGCCCGTGAGCACATCGCCGCTCGACGCTCGATGGATCCGCGGGGGCTGCTCGAGCTCGTGCGCGCATCGGCGCGGTGCCCCGCGCAGACATGTCCTGCATCGGCCGCAGGGTACCGCCCACGTGATCACGACCCGATCTCCCGGGGCGACCGATCGAACGTCCTCGCCGACCGCCTCGACGACGCCGGCGCCTTCGTGGCCCAGCAACATGGGCCAGGGAGCGCCCCAGTTGCCGTGCTCGATGGCCCACACGTCGCTGTGGCACAGTCCGCTCGCAGCCAGCCGCACGAGCACCTCGCCGGACCCTGGATCGTCGAGCACGATGGGTTCCACGCGGATCGGGGAGCCTGCGCGCTCCACCACCGCTCCGAGACCGTCCGTGGGCATGTGTCCTCCTGCTCGCCGAGAGGCGCCCATGCTAGCGTCAGGTCCATGCAGGCCGGGACGTTCCTCGAGCTCGCTGCCGCCCGCTACGACGTGTTCGTGGCCGAGCTCGAGCGCATGGTCAACGTCGATTGCGGTTCCTACACCCCCGCCGGGGTGAACGAGATCGCCGATCTCTGCGAGGCCCGCATGCGAGACCGCGGCTACGACGTCGACCGTCGCCGTCACGTCGCCGCCAACGGCGAGCCTCAGCTCGGTGATCTCGTCATCGGCACCGTGGAAGGGTCCGGTGGCGCCAACGTGCTGCTCGTCGGGCACATGGACACGGTCTTCGACGAGGGTACGGTCGCCGAGCGACCCTTCCGCATCGACGGAGACTTCGCGCGCGGACCCGGGGTCTCCGACATGAAGGGAGGGTTGCTCACCGGCTTCCACGCCGTCGAGGTGCTGCAGGATGCCGGAGCCGACCGGTTCGGACGCATCACGTACGTCTGCAATCCCGACGAGGAGATCGGCTCGCCCGTGTCGGGCCCGGTGATCCGCGAGCTGGCGCCCGCCTACGACGCAGCCTTCGTGCTCGAGGGCGCCCGAGCGAACGGCGACATCGTGAGCGCGCGCAAGGGCATCACCGACTACTCCATCGAGTTCGTCGGTCGCGCCGCGCATGCGGGTGTGGAGCCGGAGAAAGGCGCGAACGCGGTGCTCGCAGCTGCCCACGCCACGATCGCGTTGCAGGCGCTCAACGGCCGCTGGCCGGGCGTCACGGTGAACGTCGGCGTCGCCCGCGGCGGCACGCGAACCAACGTGGTTGCCGAGCGCTGCCAGTTGCAGGTCGACCTGCGCTCGCCGGAGCTCGAGACGCTCGAGCAGGCTGAGGCCGAGATCGAGCGGGTCTGCGCGGACCACGGCATCGACGGGGTGACCGCGCACGTCGAAGCGAACGGATGGCACCGTCCGATGGAGAAGAAGCAGGGTGGGGCTCGACTGGCCGCCCTGGCCATCGAGATCGCCGCCGAGCTCGGCTTCGAGCTGCGCGACGCGGCCACCGGCGGCGCGAGCGACGCCAACACGACGAGCGCCGCCGGCACTCCCACGATCGACGGGCTCGGGCCGATCGGCGGCGACGACCATGCGCCCGCCGAGTGGCTGGACCTCACGAGCGTCGCGCCGCGCGTAGCGCTGCTCGCCGGGCTGATATCGAGGGTCTGACGTCGGATGGGAGGCACGAACGGCGGCGACGGTCCCGCGATCGGCGATCCGGCGATGCCGTTCGTCGACGACTACCGCGAGCTCGTCGAAGGCATCCCGGCCATCCTCTACCTCGATCACCCCGATGAGTTCTCGACGAACTTCTACACGAGCCCCCAGGCCGAGGCGCTGCTGGGCTACACCCAGGAAGAGTGGGGTACCGACCAGGAGCTGTGGTTGCGGATCATCCACCCCGACGACGTCGAGGCGGTTCGGGCTGAGAACGAGCGTTCGAACGCGGCCAGTGACCACTTCCATGCCGAGTACCGCGTTCGGGCGGCCGACGGTCGTCTCGTGTGGATCCGCGATGACGCCTTGCTCGTACGCGACAGCGAAGGGGCGCCGGCGTACTGGCGCGGGATCATGCTCGACGTGACGGCCGAGAAGCAGGCCGAGGAGAAGCTCCGATGGAGTCTCGACATGCTGCGCCGCACGATCCAGCAACGTCGCGATCTCGCGCAGAAGGTCGAGACCGCTCAAGAAGAGGAACGCCGCCTCATCGCGGCCGACATCCACGATGACCCGATCCAGGTGATGAGCGCCGTCGACCTGCGGCTCGCGCTGCTCGCCGAGCGGCCGGAGACGATCACGACCGCGGCACTCGGCGAGCTCCGAACGATCGTAGGTGACTCGATCGAGCGGCTCCGTTCGCTCGTCTTCGAGCTGCACCCGGCGGCGCTCGACCGCGAAGGGCTCGTCGTGGCGATCGATCAGTACCTCTCGTATACAGCCAAGGACGCGGGGTGGAGCTATGAGATCCTCGACGAGCTCACGCGCGAGCCCGCGCCGGAGTTGCGGGTGCCGCTCTACCGCATCGTGCAAGAAGCGGTCGCGAACGCGCGCAAGCACGCCGGCGCCTCGCGCGTGTCGGTACGGGTGGCGACGGCCGGCGATGGCGTCACCGTGGTCGTGACCGATGACGGCACGGGATTCGACACCGGCCGTGTCGAACCACCGGAGCCCGGGCATCTCGGGCTCGCGACCATGATCGAGCGGGCCGAGTTGGTCGGAGGTTGGTGTCGGCTGACGAGCTCGGCCGCCACCGGAACCACGGTCGAGTGCTGGCTCCCCACGGGTGGGGCGTCAACGGCGAT
>DASVGA010000231.1:0-7252 GCA_036379795.1 Actinomycetota bacterium
GGCGAAGAACTCTCTCAAGAAGCGATGGCGTGAGGGCCTCACGCGCGAGGAGGCCGTCAAGGTCGCGGTCGAAGCATTGCTCGACGCATCGGAGGACGATGTCGCGACCGGAGGGCCGAGCGTGTACCGGCGCATCTTCCCGATCGCGCTGGCCGTGACCGCCACCGGGGCCGACGAGGTGCCGGAGGGCGAGGTCGAGGCGGCCGCGCTCGCGGTGCTCGAGGAGCGTGCCTGATGTCGTTCATGCCCTACGTCGCGCCCGAGCAGATGATGAAGGACCGCTCGGAGTACGCGCACAAGGGCATCGCGCGAGGCCGATCGGTGATCGGTCTCGAGTACGCCGACGGCCTGCTGTTCATCGCGGAGAACCCGAGCGCCACGCTCCACAAGATCAGCGAGATCTACGACCAGATCGCGTTCGCCGGGGTCGGCAAGTACAGCGAGTTCGAGGATCTGCGCATCGCGGGCATCAGGCTGGCCGACCTCCGCGGCTTCAGCTACGGCAGGGAAGACGTGAAGGCGCGGGACCTCGCGAACGCGTACAGCCAGGCCCTATCGAACATCTTCACGCAGCAGATGAAGCCCTACGAGGTCGAGATCCTGGTGGGGGAGGTCGATGGCGATGCGTCCGGCACCGCGATCTACCACATCCTGTTCGATGGTTCGGTGACCGACGAGCACGAGTTCGTGGCGATCGGCGGACACGCCGAGGACCTCACGGACCTGCTGCGCAGCCGATTCAACGCCGATTGGGATCTCGCGACCGCGGTGAAGACCGCGGTCGAGGTGCTCGGGTCACCGGAGAGCCGGACGATCGACGCCGGGGCGATCGAGGCGGGCGTGCTCGATCGAGGGCGCACGCATCGCCGCAAGTTCCGCCGACTCGAGGAGCCCGAGATCGCGGGGCTCCTCGCCGGCTGACGGATCCTTCCCGCCAGAGCCGCGACCCAGGCGTAGGCTGGGTCGATGGACCGGCGCATCTTCGGGCTCGAGAACGAGTACGGCGTGACGTGCACCTTCCGGGGGCAACGACGCCTGTCGCCCGACGAGGTCGCGCGGTACCTCTTCCGACGGGTGGTGCATTGGGGGCGCTCGTCGAACGTCTTCCTCGAGAACGGCGCCCGGCTCTACCTCGACGTCGGATCGCACCCTGAGTACGCGACGCCTGAGTGCGACGTGGTGAAGGAGGTCGTGGCGCACGACAAGGCGGGGGAGCGGATCCTCGAGGCCTTGCTGGGTGCCGCCGAGATGCGCCTGCACGAGGAAGGCATCTCGGGCCAGGTCTACCTGTTCAAGAACAACACGGATTCCGCCGGCAACAGCTACGGATGCCACGAGAACTATCTCGTCGGCCGCCACGGCGAGTTCGCTCGCATGGCCGACGTGCTGATCCCGTTCTTCGTCACACGCCAGATCTGGTGCGGCGCGGGCAAGGTGCTGCACGGCCCGCGCGGCGCCCAGTACTGCATCGCCCAGCGCGCCGAACACATCTGGGAAGGCGTCTCGAGCGCCACCACGCGCTCGCGCCCGATCATCAACACCCGTGACGAGCCACACGCCGATGCGGAGCGGTTCCGACGCCTGCACGTGATCGTCGGCGACTCGAACATGAGCGAGTGGACGACCTTCATGAAGGTCGGCATCACCGACCTCGTGCTGCGTATGGTCGAGGGCAACACCGTGATGCGCGACCTCTCGCTCGAGAACCCGATCAGGGCGATCCGCGAGATCAGCCACGACACGTCGTGCAAGCGTCCGGTCAAGCTCTCGAACGGCCGTGAGCTCTCGGCCATCGAGATGCAGGTGGAGTACTTCGAGAAGACGGAACGATTCATCGAACGTCGTGGCGCCGACGAGGTCTCCAAGGTGCTGCTGCGGGAGTGGCGCGAGGCGCTGGACGCCCTGATCGACGGCGAGTCTGAGCGCCTGGTGCGCAAGGTCGACTGGGTGACCAAGCGCATGATGATCGAGCGGTACATGGCCAAACACGACCTCACGCTCGCGTCGCCTCGCGTCGCGCTGCTCGACCTGAGCTATCACGACGTGAATCGCTCCCGCGGCCTGTACTACCTGCTCGAGAAGGCGGGCAAGGTCGAACGTGTGGTCACCGACGCACAGGTGAACCGGGCGATGCGCGAGCCGCCCCAGACCACCCGGGCGAAGCTCCGTGGAGACTTCATCAAGCAAGCGAAGGCCAAGCGTCGCGATTACACGGTCGATTGGGTGCACCTGAAGCTCAACGACCAGGCGCAGCGCACGGTGCTCTGCAAGGACCCCTTCCGAAGCGTCGACGAGCGCGTCGAACAGCTGATCGCGCACATGTGAGAGCCCCGCGGTGCGCGATCACAGGTAGCGGCGGAGCAGGCCCTCGATGAACGGGTTGAGGGTCTCGTGCGCGTGGCCGTAGATCGACCCGTGACCCATGTCCTGGAGCAGGTGGTATTCGGCCCGACCCGCCAGCTCCGCGAGCTCGAGCCCGTCCTGCGGCGGCGCCTGCACGTCCTCGGTGAAGGCCACGACGTGCATCGGCACCTCGCAACCGGGCAGGGCCGCTCGCTGGTCGAACCGCATCGACGGGTCCCACTGGGAGATCAACGAGCGCTCGTTCTCACCTGAGTCCATCCACGCGAGCAGTTGATCGCGAAGGCGCGGCCACAGCACGCGATCGCCGAGCACCCGGGCGGGGTAGAGCATGGCTGCATAGTGGGTCGCTCCCATGAGACCGTCGAGACGTCCGCCGGCCATGCGGAACTCGATCTCGGCCTCCTGGAAGTCCCACCCCCATCCTGCGCACCGGGCGCCGGTGCCCATGACGACCGCGCAGCGAACGAGCTCCGGATGGTCGATGCACACCTGCTGGGCGATCGCCGACCCGAACGACAGCCCCACGAGGGCGACGGGCGGGTCGCACACCCCCCGGATCAGCTCTGCCGTGTCGCGCGCGAAGTCCTCGATCGGCCAGGGGAGCGGCCGGTCACAGGTCGTGGCACCGATCCCGCGATTGTCGAACGTGGTGTTGCGGAACGACCGCTCGAAATGCGGCATCTGATAGGGATGCCAGTCGCTGCCCAGGCTCCCGCCGCCTGACACCCACACCACGTCGGGACCGCCGCCGAATCGCTCGTAATGCAGGATGGCCTCGGATCCTCGGAACGTCGCCACGATGCGTTGATCCTCCCCTCCGGTGTCTCCTCGCATCGTGCCACAGCGTGCCCCTTCTGCGGACCCCTCAGCGCCATCGTCTGTTCCCGGCTGCGATCCGGCCGGCGAGCACCCCCGCGGAGGCTGCGGTGAGCTTCGGCAGTGACGCGCGAGCCGTATCGTCGGCCTCGGAGAACGCCGGACGAGGGTCGACCTCGACCACGTGATGGTCGAGGAACAGACCGAGCCGCTCGGCGGCACCGCGGACGAGATCCCGGGTCGGACCGTCGACGGACGGAACCGCCACGTCGAGATCGATGTCGCAGCCCTGAAGCATCGCTCGAACCCCGGTGTCGTCGCCGAGGGGCACGACGGGGAGGGGACGCCCCTCGAGCGCTCGGGCTGCGATGAGGACGGGTGATGCCAGCCCACGGGGCACGACCACGAGGACCACCTCGGCCCCCGACGCCGCTCGAAGCAGCTCGGCGCCGGCGACTCCGCCCTTCGTGAGGTCCACCACGGCGACCGTCGCCCGACCCGCCCGGCGCACGCCGGTCCGCACGATGTCGACCCATCCGGCGTCGGGCAGCACGACCACGGGCATGTTGCGCAGCCCGCCGGGGTTCACGGGTTCCTCGTACCGTCCGAGCAGCACGGTCACCTGCCTGGTTTCGATGCCCACGGAGATCTCCGCGGTGACCTCGGCCGAACCGTCGGGACGGTGTCGGACGGAGAGGCTCATCGAGGCGCTCGGCGGCTGGGCATGCCTGGATATGATGCCCGACGATGACGGCCGAGGATCGCATGGAGCCGCTCGAGCGGCTGCTGAATCTCGTCGCGCTGTTGCTCGAGACGCCGACGCCCCTCACGTACGAGCAGATCCGCGACACGATCCACGCCTACCAGGGCGACAACGTGGACAGCGCCAAGCGCATGTTCGAACGCGACAAGGACCAGCTGCGGGGATTCGGGATCCCCCTTCGGCTCGTCGACACCGATGTCTGGGGCACCGAGCAGGGCTACCAGATCCCCAAGGACGAGTACTACCTTCCGGAGATCGAGTTCTCCCCGGAGGAGCTTGGGGCGCTGCTCGTTGCTGCGCAGAGCGGTGGCGAGAACACGCAGGCAGAGCAGGCGGCCCGCAAACTCTTGTACGGAGCCGACGGTGGCGTCCTGGCCGGGCTCGCCGGCGGTCCGTTGGCGTCGGGATCCGACGCCAACGGCGATCTGCTGATCGAGTGCGCGGACGCCGCCCAGCGACGGCGCCGGGTTCGGTTCGGGTACCGCACGTCGCACGGACAGACCGCGGATCGCGAGATCGACGCCTACGCGATGGTCTTCCGAGGGGGACACTGGTACCTCGTCGGCCACGACACCGAGCGCGACGACGTGCGTGCCTTCCGCTTGTCTCGGTTCATCGGAGAGCTCCACGACCTCGGGGAGGGCCGACAGCCGCCCGACGGATTCCGGGGCGCCGACCACGTGCAGGGTGGACCGTGGACATCCAGCGCGGAAGAGCATGCTCGCATCGCCTTCTCGCCCGATGTCGCGTGGTGGGCCATCGGCTCCTTCGCCGGGGCGACGCGTGTGGACGTGGAACCCGACGGATGGGTTCTGGCCGACGTACCGATGACCGCTCCGGGCCCGATGGCGTCGGTGGTGCTGCAGTTCGGTCCGGAGGCGGTCGTGCGTGAGCCCGAGGCGCTCCGCCGAGCGGTCATCGACAGGCTCGAGGCGTTCGATGCCTGACGCGACCCGCACGAGCCCGCCCAAGATCGCCGAGCGGCTCGGCCGCATGCTCGTGATCGTGCCGTACCTCGTGCGGCACCCGGGCTCGGCGCTCGACGAGGTGGCGACGCTGTTCGACGTGAAGACCGACCAGCTCCGGCGCGATCTCGACCTGCTGTTCATGTCGGGGCTGCCGCCCTACGGCCCCGGCGATCTGATCGACGTTGATGTCGACGAGGACGAACGCATCTGGATCACGATGGCCGACCACTTCTCCCGGCCGCTGCGTCTCAGCCGCCAGGAAGCCCTGGCCATCACCCTGCGATGCACGGAGCTCCTCGCGACGCCGGGGCTCCCGGAGGCGCCGTCGCTCGAGAGCGCCGTGCACAAGCTGCGGGAGGCGCTCGGTCCCGACACGGCGGGCGACGAACGGTCGATCGGCGCGGCGGAGTCGGGTCGTCCCGCGGAACATCTCGAGACGCTTCGGCACGCCGCCGCGGAACGCGAACGGCTCGAGATCGAGTACTTCGCCGGCTCCACCGGAGCGTGGTCGATGAGGGATATCGAACCCGAGGAAGTCTTCTCGGCCATGGGCAACTGGTACGTCGCCGCGTGGGACGTCGAAGCCGACGACGAGCGCCTCTTCCGCGCCGATCGGATCAAGGCGGTGAGGGCCACGGGCATCCACTTCCAGCCGCGTGGCCTGGAAGGCGCGGGGCGGGCGCTGTATACGCCGACCGGCGACGAGGTGCCCGTGCGGCTCTCCCTGGGGCCCGAAGCGCGCTGGATCGCCGAGTACTACGTGACCGAAGGCCCGATCGAGCGCGACGACGGAACGCTCGAGGTGACCCTTCCCGCGGCCCAGCTGGCGTGGGTCACCCGCCTGTTGCTGCGAACCGGTCCGGAGGCTCGCGCACTCGCACCTCCCGAGCTTCAGGCTGCCGTGGTCGAGCTTGCCGACGAGACCCTCGCCCACTACCGCTGATTCCCTCGGCCCCCGATGTCCGAACGGCCGTCTCGGCTTCACCCTAGGTACGTCGAGGTGATGGTTCGAGTTGGGTAGACCTCATCATCAGAAGGACTCTCAAGCCGCGCCGGTACGGGGCCGATAGCACCCGTGAGATGACAACCATCCGGACAACGTGCCCCAGGTGTGGCGAAGTGGACATGGGCCCCGAGGCGATCATGCTGTCGGTGCGTCAGAGCGGCCGCGAGGGGAGCTATCGGTTCACCTGCCCGAGCTGTGCCGACGACGTGGAGAAGCGAGCAGACCGCAAGATCGTGGCGTTGCTCGTGTCCGCCGGCGTCGACATCGAACAATCGGAGAGCGACCAGCTGTTGTTCGACGACGAGGAGCCGTCCGACCTGCGGGGCGCGATGCCGCAGGGTCCGCGATTCTCGATCGACGACGTGATCGAGTTCCACTACCTGCTCGAAGACGACCGCTACATCGAGGAGTTCATGGCCTCGAGCGGCGGCAACGCCTGACGAGAAGCCCCGCACCGCGTCGCGCCGGCGACCCCGGCAGGCCCGCGACCTCGTGTAGCATCGCCTTCGTGGGCACCTGGCTCATCGCGTGGTTCGTCATCGGCATCGTCTCGACGATCGCGGTCCTGGCATGCCTCACGGCGCTGATCCGTCACCTCATGGTGCTCGGGCGCACCGCCCGCCGTATGCAGGAGGAACTTGCCCCCGTCGTGCGCGAGATCGCCGAAGACGGCCAGCGTGCGAGCGCCCGGGCCTCGGGACTCGGATCCCGCCGCTAGGGCCGGTCTCATGCTGAACGTCGGTCCTCCGGAGCTGATCCTCATCTTCGTCATCGCCCTGGTGATCGTAGGACCGGAGCGACTGCCTGAGCTCGGGCGCATGATCGGCAAGGGCATGCGCGAGCTGCGCAAGATGCAGGACGAGGTGCGAGACCTCGTGAACACCGGCATGGGCGACGACTTCAAGCAGACCACTGCGGAGCTCAAGAAGACCGCGGCGGAACTCAAGAGCGCGACCGACGTACGCTCCGCCTTCCGCGACGACCCGCCGCGCCCCCGCCCGAAGGCTTCGGCTCGCGCGTCGATCCGCGCGAGCGATGAGCAGGACGATCGGCCGCCTCCCGACGATGCAGACCCGGCGCCTGCTCCGGTGTCAACGGAGACGCCACCACCCGGGGATCCCGTCGAGGAACCGAGGTCGTGAGGGTCCCGGCATGCAGCTGATGCCCAGGTTCCTCCGCAAGTCGGAGGCGGAGCGCACCGGCACGATGTCGGTGCTGGAACACCTCGACGAACTCCGTCGCCGCATCGTCATCTCGGTCCTCGCGATCGCGGCCGGTGCGGTGGTCGGCTGGTTCCTGTACCCCTACGTGTTGGACCTGCTGACCGGCCCCTAC
>DASVGA010000232.1:0-2021 GCA_036379795.1 Actinomycetota bacterium
ATCCCGGCCTGGCTCGAGATCCTGCGCGACGTCGAGCGGCTCTGCCCCGACGCGCTCGTGCTGAACCACACGAACCCGATGTCGATGATGGTCCTCGCCGCCTCACGCACATCGTCGGTTCCCGTCTACGGCATGTGCCACTCGGTCCATCAGACGGTGGAGCAGCTCGCGGCGTACCTCGAGGTCGAGCTCGGCCGGCTCACGTTCCGCGCCGCGGGCGTGAACCACCTGGCGTGGATCACGGAGCTGGAGCTCGACGGCGACGACGCGTACCCGTTGCTCCGCGAGCGTGCCCGCGTGCCCGAGGTCTGGGAGCAGGACCCGGTGCGGTTCGAGCTCATGTTCCACCTGGGACGGTTCCCGACGGAGTCGAGCGGGCACGTGAGCGAGTACCTGCCGTACTTCCGCGCCGACCCGGCGAGGCTCGCGCGCTATTCGCGGCCCGGGTACCGAGGGGAGAGCGGGTTCTACGCGAACAACTGGCCGACGTGGCGCGCCGAGAGCGACGAGCGGCTCGCCCGGGTGCTCGCGGGTGACGAGGCCGCAAACACGGAACGCGGCGGCGAGTACCCCTCGCGCATCGTCGAAGCGATGACGACGGGCGAGCGGGCGCGTGTCTTCGTGAACGTGCCCAACGAGGGTTTGATCGACAACCTCGAGAGGGGAGCGGTGGTCGAGGTAGTGGCCGACGTCGATGCCGACGGCATCTGCCCGCAGCCGTTCGGTGCGCTGCCGCCCCAGCTGGCGGCGCTCGACCGTCGCCACCTGGAGGTCTACGACCTGGCCGTTGCGTCGCTGCTCGAGGCCGATCGCGAGCTGGCGGTGCAGGCGCTCATGCTCGACCCGCTCACGTCGGCGGCCAGCGCGCCTGCCGATATCAGAGCGATGTTCGACGAGATGGCCGACGCCGAGCGCGACGACCTTCCGTCGTTCCTGAACCCATGACGCGCCCGGACGAGCGACGCCGCGGGCGGTAGCCGACGAGGAGAGCCCGATGGCCGAGATCACGATCGACGATGCGACCAAGGTCTATCCCGACGGCACCGAGGCGGTCTCGAGCTTGAACCTTGAGATCGGTGACGGGGAGTTCGTCGTGCTTGTCGGCCCGTCCGGCTGCGGCAAGACGACGGCGCTGCGCATGGTCGCGGGGCTCGAGGAGATCTCGAGCGGAACGGTGCGCATCGGCGGCCGCGTGGTCAACGACCTTCCGCCGAAGGATCGTGACGTGGCGATGGTGTTCCAGAACTACGCGTTGTACCCGCACATGTCGGGGCACGAGAACATGGCGTTCGCCCTGAAGCTCCGCAGGATGAGCAGGTCCGAGATCGACCGCCGGGTTCGCGACGCGGCCGGCATCCTGGGGCTCACGGAGTACCTGCACCGCAAGCCGAAGGCACTCTCCGGCGGCCAGCGCCAGCGCGTCGCGATGGGGCGGGCGATCGTGCGCGAACCGCAGGCGTTCTTGATGGACGAGCCGCTGTCGAACCTCGACGCCAAGCTCCGGGTGCAGATGCGGGCCGAGATCGCGAAGCTGCAGCAGGATCTTGCCGTGACGACGATCTACGTCACCCACGACCAGACCGAGGCCATGACCATGGGCGACCGGGTCGCGCTGATGAAGAAGGGTCGTCTGCAGCAGGTCGATGCTCCCCAAGCGCTGTACGAGCGTCCGGCAAACCTGTTCGTGGCGGGGTTCATCGGCTCGCCGGCGATGAACCTCGTGGACGCCGTGCTCGATCGCGACGGCGACCGGACCACACTCAGGTTCGGATCGAACGAGCTGCAGCTCGACGACGGCGTGTTCGACCGGTACCCGGGGCTCGCCAACTACGTGGGCCGCACGGTCGTCGTCGGTATCCGGCCCGAAGACCTCGACGATGCAGCGCTCGTCTCGGGCGCCGCCGCCGGGCAGCGCATGACCGCTTCGGTCGATCTGCTCGAAGCGCTCGGCTCCGAGGTGCTCGCCCACTTCACGATCGATGCGCCGCCCGTCGTGACCGACGACACGAAGGAGCTCGCGC
>DASVGA010000233.1:0-8487 GCA_036379795.1 Actinomycetota bacterium
ATCAGTTCCCGGCGACCTTCGACGGGCGCGCTCGCATGAACGTGCAGAACCTGCTTGCCGCAGTGGCAGCGGCGCACGTATCGGGCGCGCACCTGCACGACATCCGTCACGGGCTGCGTACGTTCACGACCGACTTCTTCCAGGCGCCCGGACGGTTGAACCTCGTCGACCTGAAGGGCGTGACGGTGCTGCTCGACTACGCACACAACGCCGCGGGCCTGCAGACCGTGGGCGACTTCGTCGAGCGCATGACCGCGAGCGCTCCGGCCGATCATCCGAGCGCACCGTCGTGGTCGGCGAACCTGCGCGTCGCCGTGGTGGCCACCGCGGGGGACCGTCGCGACGACGATATGCGTGAGCTAGGTCGCGTCGCCGCTCGCTACTTCGACGAGATCATCGTGCGCGAGGACGTCCACACGCGCGGGCGCGAGCGAGGCGAGACCGGAGCCCTGGTGATGCAGGGCATCGACGAGGCTCGGGCGCAGGGGGCACGGGTGGGCGCGGCGACGGTCATCACCGACGAGCTCGAAGCCTGCCGTTCCGCGCTCGACCGAAGCCGCCCGGGCGACCTCGTCGTGCTCTGCGTCGACCAGGCTGCTGAGGTCTGGGACGAGATCGAGTCCCGTCGCTCGGCGTCGCGTCCCCCCGAGCGGGACCCGGCTAGCGACGGCTGACCCGGGCGCCCATCCGGGCGCGTCGCACGAGCGCTCGCACCGTGTCGGGGTCGGCGCGGCGCGCCCCGAGCTCCCCGTCGAGCAGCGCGAACATCTCCGGACGCTGCGCGAGCGCGGTGATCGCCAGCACGTCACGGGGGCCCGATCGTTCGAGCATGAAGCGCAGGGCCGAGACCTCGTCAGGCTGAGCCGGCACCTCGTCGGCGCCACCGTCGATCGCGCCGGCCCGGAGCCGGTTCACGAGGTCCTCCGGGTCGCGCCCGCGCAGGTAGCGATGCAGCTCCGCGACGATCACGTGATCGGCACCGCGAGCCGCGCGGTAGCCGAGACCGTGCAGCAGCTCGTCGTCGCGGTCGCCGGCGGTACCGAAGGCGAGCCACGTCTCGCCTCCAGGGGTGCAGAGTCCCCGGGCGATCTCGGCGAGGCCGTCGATGCCCGCCTCGTTGTGGGCGTAATCGATCACGATCACGCGCTCACCGAGCACGTAGACGTTCGCGCGGCCGGGGTTCGCCTCGGCATCGGGCCGGAACGACCGCAGCCCGTCGACGATCGATCGCCGCGGTAGTCCGATCGCGAGGGCTGCCGCCGTGGCCGACATCGCGTTGTGCACGTGCTGCGATGCGATGCCGGCGAGCGTCATCGGCACCTGTTCGAGGTCGACGAGCTTTCGCGATCCACCGCGTCCGAGTTCGGCGAGGCTCCGATCGAGCACCGTGAGGGCCCGGCCCCCGTCGGCGAGCGCCTCGCGCAACGCCGGGTGATGCGGGTCGAGCGAGCACATGAAGGGCTTGCCTCCGGCCCGTCGGTTCATGGCCCGCACCCGCGGGTCGTCGGCGTTCAGCACGTGGTAGCCATCGGTCCTCGTGATCGTGGTGATCGCCGCCTTGACCTCGGCGAGCTGGTCGAGGGTCTCGATGCCGTGCAGCCCGAGGTGGTCGGCCGAGACGTTCGTGACGACCGAGACGTCGTTGTGAGTCGTGCCGATGCCGCGCAGCAAGATCCCTCCGCGCGCGGTCTCGAGGATCGCGACGTCGATACCGGGTTGCGAGAGCGCCATCTGCGCGCCGCCGAACCCGGAATAGTCGCCGGCCTCCACGAGCACGTCGTCGCGGAAGACGCCGTCGGTCGAGGAGTAGGCGACGCTCTGCCCGCTCGTCCGCACGATGTGTGCCAGCAAGCGCACCGTCGTGGTCTTGCCGTTCGTGCCCGTCACGGCGACGACCGGGATCGTCGGGGTGGTCACGGTCGGCGCCTCACCCGGCTCGACGGCCTCGACGCGCTCGGCCGCGTCGGCGACCAGGCTCGCGAGCGACCGGCGGGTGCCCAGCAGATCGCGCATCGCGGCGGCGACCTGGCGGGCGAGCGCCTCGGCCGCGTCGCGTCGCCGCCACGGGAACGAGACCACGATCGAGTCGGCCCCCGGCCCCGTGCGTCCGCGTACGGCCAGTCGCACGTGGGCGGCCCGCGCGATCGACCGCGTGACGTGTGCCGCCACGCGGGCGGTGAACCGGCGACGCTGCTCACTCGCTCTCGCACCGGGCCTCGCGTGGCCCGGGAGCTCCATGTCGGATGCCATGCGCCGCAGACGGGGCTCGGTCGCCCTCATCCACCCGGGCACGGCGAGCGTGAGCTTCACGGCCGGTCGCGGGAAGTACAGGTTCGGTCCGTCGAGCACCCGCAGCTCGACGATATCCACGAGGTCGGCCATGGCCGGCCAGCCTAGCCGCGGGACGGCCGGACCGCTGCGCCCAGACCGCCGGCTCAGTGGTCCCTCACTGCGGCCGCGTGTCGCGAGCGTGTGGCATGGTATGGAAGGCACGGAACGGGACCCGGAAGGAGCGATCATGGCGAGCAAGGACAAGGGCGGCGGCAAGGGGTCGAAGACGGCAGCCAGCAAGACCTTGAAGGAGAAGCGAGCCGCCAAGAAGGCCAAGGGCAGCAAGTAGCGCACGACCTTCACGATCCCCACACGCACGGATCGGTTTCGCTACCTGAGGGACCGGTTACCCTCGGAGGGCGATGTCCGTGCGCCAACACACCGATCGACGACGCTCATCTGACGAGCTCCGCGTTGCGATGCTCGCACCGATCTCGTGGCGGGTGCCGCCTCGTCACTACGGGCCGTGGGAGCAGTTCGTGTCCCTGCTCACGGAGGGTCTGGTCGAACGGGGCGTCGACGTCACGTTGTTCGCGACCGCCGACTCGATCACGGCCGCTCACCTGGTCGCAACCGCACCCGCCGGCTACTCCGAGGACCCGAGCCTCGACGCCAAGGTCTGGGAAGGCCTGCACATCGCCTCGGTCTTCGAGCGGGCTCACGAGTTCGATCTGATCCACAACAGCTTCGACTTCCTGCCGCTCACTTACAGCGGGCTCGTCGACACCCCGGTCGTGACCACGATCCACGGGTTCTCGTCGGAGCGCATCGTGCCGGTATTCGAGCGGTACGCGCATCGCAACCACTACGTCGCGATCAGCGAGGCCGACCGACACGAGCGGCTCGACTACGCCGCGACGATCCACCACGGGATCGAGATGGCGTCATTCCCGCTCGGGCGCTCGCCTCTCGACCGCTTGCTGTTCTTCGGGCGCATCCATCCCGACAAGGGCCTCGAGGAGGCGATCGAGGTGGCTCAGCGAGCCGGTCTGCCGCTCACGATCGCCGGCATCGTGCAGGACTCAGCGTATTTCGCCGATCGCATCGAGCCGCGCATCGACGGCGAGCGGGTCCGCTACGTCGGCTCCGTCGGTCCCTCCGATCGGGCCGAGCTGCTGGGCAGCACCGCCGCCCTGCTGCACCTGGTGAACTTCGACGAGCCGTTCGGCTTCAGCGTCGTGGAGTCGATGGCGTGCGGCACACCGGTCATCGCCAACCGCCGCGGGTCGATGCCTGAGATCGTGCGCGAGGGTGAGAACGGCTTCCTCGTCGACTCGCTCGATGGGGCGGTCGACGCGGTGAGCCGAGCGCGTGACCTCGACCGGGCCGCGGTGAGGGGATCGGTGGAGCAACGGTTCGACGTGTCACGCATGGTCGAGGAGTACCTCGCGCTCTACCGCCGCATCGTCGACCCCGACCGCTCGCTCAGCTCCGTGCCGCGTGCGAGCTGAGGCCGCCGGCTCCCTGGCGTTCCGGCTCGGCGTCAACTACTGGCCCGCCCGCACGGCCATGGGGTGGTGGACGGGCTTCGACCCGGGCGAGGTGCGGCGCGACTTCGCGCGCATCGCCTCGACCGGCATGGACTCGGTGCGCGTCTTCCTGCTCTGGGAGCAGTTCCAGCCCGAGCCCGATCGGATCGATCGCACGATGCTCGCTCGGCTCGTCGAGGTCGCCGACGCCGCCCAGGAAGCGGGGCTCTCGCTCATGCCCACCCTGTTCACCGGTCACATGAGCGGCGTGAACTGGATCCCCACGTGGGCGCTGGGCGGCGAACGACGAGACGAGCGCTTCCGGGTGGTGAGCCGCGGGCGCGTCGTCGCCGAGGGCCTGCGCGACTGGTATGCCGATCCCGACATGGCCCGGGCGCAGGCGCTGCTCGCACGCGAGGCCGCGACCGCGCTCGCAGGCCACGCGTCGCTCATGGCGTGGGATCTCGGCAACGAGAACTCGAACTGCGTCGTGCCGGCCACGCACGACGACGGCAGGCGCTGGCTCGGGCGCATCGCCGGAGCGATCCGTGGGGCGGATCCGGCCACCGAGGTCACGATCGGCCTGCACATGGAAGATCTCGAGCAGGACCGCAGGATCGGCCCGTCCGAGGCGGCCGAGGTGTGCGACTTCCTCACGATGCACGGCTACCCGATCTACGCCTCGTGGGCCGAAGGGGCCACGGATGAGCACCTCGTGCCGTTCCTGGCCCGCGTGACCCGGTGGCTCGGTGGGGGTGCCCAGGTGCTATTCAGCGAGTTCGGTCTGCCCACCGCACGAGCCGGAGGCTCCGATGACCACGATCCGGATGCCCCGGTGCTGGCGGGGGGCGCCGAGGCCGCCCGGTACACGAGGCAGGTGCTCGAGGGCCTGCGCCTCGCCGGCTGCACGGGAGCCATGGTCTGGTGTTACGCGGATTACGCACCCGAGCGTTGGGCCGTGCCTCCCCTGGACGAGGCGACGCATGAGCGGTCCTTCGGGCTGTGGCGTTCGGACGGAACGGCCAAGCCGGCCGTCGCCGAGGTCTCGGCGTTCGCCGGAAGCCCACGGTCGGGCCCCGGCGCCGGCGACCGGCCCGAGGACTTCATCGACACCGATCCGGGGGCCTACTGGCTCGATCCGCCGGCAGAGCTGACCCGCCTGTACCGGCGCTACCGGGAGATGCGCTCTTCCAGCACGTGATCGGTGCAGAATGGATGGTGCACGCCGTCGATCTCGACCGAGCCCGTCGACAGCTTCCCGCACGCTTCACCGATCGCGACCGTGGCCGGAATGCCGCCGAGTGCGGTCTCACGTTCCCTGATCATCTGTTGCAGGGAGAGCGCGACATCGACGTGCTGACAGGTGAAGACCGGGTCGCTCATGGGGGCAGTGTGCGCCTCACCGGCCGGCCCTGCATCGGCCGTCTGCCCACGATCGCTCGGCACAGGTCGCCTGACTGCGTAGGCCGGGGGAGGCCATGTGCGGCTCAGGCAGGAGCCAACGTGCGGAGCTTGTAGTAGGCGCGCTCCACCATGAACTTGGAATCGGCCGATGTGGGGTCGGCGATCGCCTCGCGCAGCCAGCCTTTGACCTCGTCGACCTCGACCGACTCGGCGTTCAGACGGCTCGGGCGCGTGAAGCGTTTGCCTCGCACCATGGAACCGAGCACCTTCGCGGCGTCACCGAGCTGATCGCCTTCGACCAGCCGGAGCGCCTCTGCGATCTTGTCGACGTCGATGGTTCGTACCTCCGTTCGTGTTGCGAGCCGGGGTGTTCCCCCTCTGGTGTGGCGGAGCCTTCGAGAGTCCAGCCTGCACGAACTCCGCGTTCAGGTCGAGCATCTTGGCGATGCGACCGACCTCGAGGCGCTGGTCGGGCGTGACGAAGGTCACGCCCTCTCCACCTCGGCCAGCGCGCGCCGTGCGTCCGACCCGATGAACGTACGCCTTCTCGTCGGCCGGCGCATCGAAGTTGATCACGTGCGTGATGTCGTCGAGGTCCAGGCCACGCGCGGCGACATCGGTGGCCACCAGCACGTCGTTCGCGCCGGTCGCGAACCGCCCGAGCGACCGCTCGCGCTGGGGTTGCGACATGCCTCCGTGCAGCTCGCCGGCGCTGAAGCCTTCCCTGCGCAGGTTGCGCGCGAGCCGGTCGGCCCCGCGCTGGGTCCGCACGAAGATCAGGGTGAGGCCGCGGTCGGCGGCCAGCTCTCGCACGAGCGCCGTCGTCTTGTGAGGTTGCTCCACCGCGATGAACCGGTGGGTCGCGTGATCGATGTTCGGCCCGGCTTCGCCGTTCTCGTGCAGCACGGCGTCGCGCGTGAATCGCTTCGCGAGGCGCCCGACCTCGCCGTCGAGCGTCGCCGAGAACAGCATCGTCTGGCGGTCGGGCCGCAGCATCTCGAGGATGCGCGTGACGTCGGGAAGGAAGCCCATGTCGAGCATGCGATCGGCTTCGTCGAGCACGCAGGCCCGAACACGGTCGAGCCGCAGGAGCTTGCGGGCGACCAGATCGAGCAGGCGGCCGGGAGTCGCGATCACGATGTCGCAATGGCGAGCGCGTTTAGCTTGCGGACCGATGCCGACGCCTCCGTACACCGCGGCGACCTGCAGGTGTCTGACATCGGCGATCGCGCGGAAATCCTCGGTGACCTGGCTCGCGAGCTCGCGGGTGGGCGTGAGGATCAGGCCGGTCGGGCTCTTGCCGCTGGGGTCCAGACGCTCGACGAGCGGCACGGCGAAGGCGAGCGTCTTGCCCGAGCCGGTGCGCGAGCGTGCCAGCACGTCGCGGCCGGCGAGCGCATCGGGCAGCACGAGCGACTGGATCGCGAAGGGTCGCTCGATGCCGCGCATATGCAGCGCGTCGGCGACCGGCCCGGAAACCCCGAGGGCTCGGAACGAAGGCTGTTCGAGCTCCTGCTCGAGGGGTCGTGCGGTGGAAGCGTCGGTACGCACGGTTCGGTGTGTCCTCTCCTGTTCGAGGGTCCTCATCGAGGGCCCGCAGTGTTCGGTGCGCGTCGAGGGCTGGCGCCTGTGCGCAGGGAACGCCCAGGAGAGGGCGGATCGTGCGGAGATCGCGAGACTTCGTCGCGCGCGCGTCTCGTGACGACACGAGATCGGCGCGTTCTCCAAGAGGATACCCGATGCGCAGTGAGCATCCCGTAGCCCGCCCAAGGTCCTGCGGTATCGGGGCCAGGGGACCCTCGTGCGATCGCGCGCATCCCGCACACGATGTGGGCGAGGAGGCGAACACGATGGCCCGATGGGAAGGCTTCACGAGATGCCCGGGCTGCGGCTACGACCTCGCCACCGGTGAAGGAGAGCGATCGTGCTCGTGGGGAGACTGTGCCTACCTCCCACTCGAGCTCGATGTCTTCTGTCCGGACTGCCGGTTCAACTTCATGACCGGTGAGGGGAACCCGCCGTGCGACGACCCGTCGATCTGTGAGCACGGTGCGGAGTCGAGGTCCCACGTCGTGAACCTGCAGGCGTGGGTCGCCGCGCACCCCGGCTGATCCCGGCACGACTTGCGCGGAGCGAGCGCCGGGGGCCACGATGACCTCGTCCACGAGCGGGGGAGGTCGACATGGCGAAGACCAAGGTGATCGCGATGGTCGCCGCTGCGGCGGTGGCGGCGGCCGCGACGAGTTTCGCGGCGGGGCTCGCCTCGGGCCGCCGCGGCGGTGGTGACGACACGACGACCCTTCCCGGCTTCTCACGCGTGGTGAGCCTCAGCCATACCAATGCCCCGGCCCGGACACCGTTGTTCCCCGGCGATCCCGCGTTCAGGCTCACGACGGTCGCGACCGTCGCCGATGACGGGTTCTACATGCAGGACGTGCGGGAGGGCGAGCACACCGGCACGCACTACAGCGCGCCCTGCCACTTCCGTGAGGGGAAGCCCTGCGCGGAGGATCTCGACGCGGCCGACTTCGTGTTGCCGGCGGTCGTCGTCGATGTGCGCGACGAGGTCGCGGCCGACGCCGAGTACGAGGTCACGAAGGCCGACCTCCAGGCATGGGAGGCGACCCACGGTCAGATGCCGGCGGGATCGGCAGTGTTGTTGTGGACCGGATGCGGCCGCTTCTGGGGCCCCGAGATCGGGCGGGACGAACGCACGTACTACAACTGCGGACGACCGGGGGCCCGGTTCAGCCAGCCGGGATTCTCGAGGTTCGCGGTGCGGTGGCTGATCGACACCGGTGTGCTCGCGAAGCGGGGCGCGCTCGGCACCGATACGTTCGGCCCCGACCCATCGAGCGACGCGTCGTTCATGGAATCGTGGCTCACGCTCAACCGGCATCGGTTCACGCTCGAGAACCTCACGAACCTGGGCGAGATGCCGCCGAACGGAGGCTGGATCGTGATCGGAGGCCCGCGCAACGGCCACGGCTCCGGTGCCGCAAGCACCGTCTTCGGCCTGGTTCCGTAGGTTCGGGCGTCTGCGACGGTCGAGGCTGCGGACGGAAGCTCAGCGGTCGACGGCGTCGCGCTCGATCGGGCACGACATGCACCGTGGGCCACCGCGTCCCCGGCCGAGCTCCTCGCCGTCGATCGTGATGACCTCGATGCCGCCGTCGAGGAGCTTCTGGTTCGTGTCGACGTTCCGCTCGTAGGCCACGACCACGCCCGGGGCGATCGCGAGCACGTTGTTGCCGTCGTCCCACTGCTCGCGCTCGGCCTCGTA
>DASVGA010000234.1:0-3168 GCA_036379795.1 Actinomycetota bacterium
CATGGATCAGCGCCGCGACGTCGATGGTCCGGTACTGCGGCTCGACGATGCCTCGGTTCAGGCGGTCGATGTCGAGCAGATCCCTCAGCAGCCGGTCGAGCTTGCGTGCGTTGAACGCCAGACGCTGGAGCAGTTCACCGCGGTCCTCATCGGCCATGTCGGGTGTCCGCTCGAGCGTGATGGAGAGGCCGAGGATCGACGTGAGCGGGCTGCGCAGCTCGTGCGAGACGGCCGCGAGGAAGGTGTTCTTCATGTCGTCGAGGGCGCGGAGCCTCGCCGCGGCCTCCCGCTCGTGCCGTTCGGAATCGCGCAGGGATTGCTCGGCGAGCTTGCGCTCGGTGATGTCCATCAGCACGCCCTGCAGGAACGATGGCCCTCCCTCGGAATCGGTGATGAAGGTGATCTCGTCGTGGACCCAGATGGCACGGCCGTCCGGGGTGTTGACGCGATACTCGGCTCGCCAGGCGCGGCGGTCGGAGATGGCTTCCTTGTAGCTGCGCCGGACCTGTTCCCGATCCTCCGGAGCGATGATCGTCAACCAGAGCTCTGGATCGTCGATCCATTCCTGGGGGGTCACACCCATGATGTGCTCGATCTGCGGGCTCACGTAGACCGAGTGCATCGACGCGTCCGGGCGGTCGAGGTAGATGGCGGCCGGCACGTGTTCCACGATCGCCCGGTATCGCTCTTCGGCCTCGGTGAGGCGGCGTGCTGCCTGCTCCCGCTCGATCGCGGCACCCAGCGTGCTCGCGACGACCCTGATGGCGTCGATCTCGGCGGGTTGCCACACCCTGTCGGAGCGGCAGTCGTCGAGGCCGATCGAGCCCCACCAGACGCCGTCGGCGAACACGGGCATCACCATGATCGAGAGGATGCCGAACTCCTCGAACCGTTGCCGCTCAGGGGGTTCGAGGGCGCTGACGGGTCCGTGGATCACGTCTCCCCGCTCGAGCGAGGCTTCCCACGCCGCGACACCCCTCCTCGCGACGGAAGGAGACCGCCCCAGGGTCGGCGGCGCGTCGGCGGCGAGCCACGTGTGGTGCAGCCGCACTCGGGTTCCGCCGTCATCACCGACGTTCTCGAACACGCCGACGCGGGTGGCGCCTCCGGCTTCGCCCAGGCGGGCCAGGACGTCGTCGATGTCGTCTCGCCACGATCGCGCGCGCAGGAAGCGCTCGGCTGCATCTCCGGCGGCCTCGAGGATGCGGTCGCGGCTCGACAGCGCCTCCTCGGCGAGCTTGCGTTCGGTGATGTCGGTGAGCACGCCTTGCCACACATCGTCGCGGCCGGTCGAGCGCACGAGGAACGCGTGGTCGTGCACCCAGACGACCCGTCCGTCCTTGCGCACGATCCGGTGCTCGACGTCGTAGTCCTCACCCGTCTCGTTCGTGCGGTTGGACTCCGCGATCACGCGCCTGCGGTCGTCGGGGTGGATCATGTCCATCCACAGCCCGGGAGTCTCGAGGCGCTCCTGGGGGGTGTAGCCCGTGAGCCGTTCGTACTGCGGGCTCAAGTAGTGCGCGGTCGCGATCTCGTCGGCGGCGTCGATGTAGACCACCGCCGGAAGTTGCTCCACCAACCGACGGAAGCGCTCCTCGGCTTCCGCGAGCGCCATCTCGGCGTGACGCCGCTCCGTCACGTCCTGGATGAGACCCTGCCAGACCGTGGTGCCGTCGCCGCGATGCACCACGGTCGAGCTGTCGTGGACCCAGATGATGGAGCCGTCCCTGCGCACGAGTCGGTACTCGACGTCGAACGGCTCGAGCGTGCGGTCGGTGCGCCGGGCCTCGGCCACGATCTCGAGACGATCCTCGTCGTGGATGCGTGATTCCCAGAACCCTGGCGAGGACCATTCCTGCTGGGTGAAGCCCATCACGTCGAAGATCTGGGGCGACACGTAGTTCACGCGGTCCCCTTCGACCCGATCGTGTACGTCGCTGCGATAGGTGATGGCGGGAAGCCGTTCGACGAGCGAACGGTAGCGCGCCTCCGCTTCATGGACCTGGCGCCGGGTCGTGCGTTCGGCGGTGACGTCGTACATCACGCCTCGGTAGCGGGTCACGCTGCCCTCGGTGGACGGGCTCGCCTCGTCACGGATCCAGACCTCGTCGCCGTTCAGCGTGCGCATGCGGTACTCGGCGGCGAACCGTGAGCGCGCTTCCACGGCGGCGTTCCAGATGGAGACCACGTCTTCGACGTCGTCGGGGTGCACCCGATTGCGCCAGAGGGCCGGGTCTTCGAGCCAGCGCTCGGGGGCGAACCCGACCAGGCGCTCGATCTGGGGACTGATGTACGACATCGTCGATCCGCCCGACTCGACCATGTGGTCCCAGGCGTAGACGACGACGGGGGCATGTTCGAGCATCGTGCGATACCTGGCCTCGGCGTCTGCGCGGCGTCTGCGGTCGACACGCCCCCGGCGCCGTTGCGATACGGCCATGAGGGCACCGACCGATGTCGCGACGAGCAGCGCACCCTCTGTCCAGCCGGCGAATGCCGGAGGCGCTGACGCGATCATCTCGTGGATCGCGGTGAACGCGCCGCTCACGATGCCCACGGCGAACAGCACGACGGCGACCGGCACGACCATCAGGTCGCGCCGGATCGTCGACCGGTCTCGGTCGGGCACGGGTGTCTCACGTCGGGGATTCACATCCGCTCTGGGTATCGACGTCGCAGCCGGGAGCCTGAACCCCAACGGCAACGAACCCAGAGAGCGCCCCTCAGGCGTGGGCGAGGTCGAGCATGCGCCGGTACACCTGATCGGGTTCCGGTTCCATGTAGAGATGCTCGAGCGCTGCGGCGAACGGCATGGCCGGGATGTCGGGTCCGCCGATCCTGACGATGGGAGCATCGAGATCGAACATGGCCTGCTCGGCGATGGTGGCGACGATCTCGGCGCCCGCACCGTACGTGCGGTTGTCCTCGTGCACGACGATCGCCTTCGATGTGCGGCGCACCGACCCGAGGATCGTCTCGGTGTCGAGCGGAGCGAGCGAGCGCACGTCCACGACCTCGACCGAGACGCCCTCATCGTCATGCAGCCGTGACGCCGCCTCGAGGCACACGTGCAGCGCGTATCCGTAGCTCACGCACGTGAGGTCGCTGCCCTCGCGCTTGATGTCCGCCGTGCCGATCGGCACGAGGTGACGTTCGTCGGGCACCTCA
>DASVGA010000235.1:0-3117 GCA_036379795.1 Actinomycetota bacterium
GGTCGAGGAGTCGAACACCTTCGGCATGGAGCTCGACTTCGTCGAGGGCATGCGCTTCGACAAGGGCTACATCTCGCCGTACTTCGTCACCGACTCCGAGCGCATGGAAGCCGTGCTCGAGGACCCGTACATCCTGATCGCGAACTCGAAGATCTCGGCCGTGAAGGACCTGCTGCCGGTGCTCGAGAAGGTCATGCAGGCCGGCAAGCCGGTGCTCGTGCTCGCCGAGGACGTCGAGGGCGAGGCGCTCGCGACGCTCGTCGTCAACAAGATCCGCGGCACGTTCCGCAGCGCGTCGGTGAAGGCGCCGGGCTTCGGCGACCGCCGCAAGGCGATGCTGCAGGACATCGCGGTGCTCACGGGCGCCACGGTGATCTCCGAGGAGGTCGGCCTCAAGCTCGAGAACGCCACCCTCGACCTGCTCGGCACCGCCCGCAAGGTCATCGTGACCAAGGACGAGACCACGATCGTGGAAGGCGCGGGCAAGGACGAGGACGTCCAGGGCCGCATCAATCAGATCAAGGGTGAGATCGAGAAGACCGACTCCGACTACGACCGCGAGAAGCTGCAGGAGCGGCTCGCGAAGCTCTCCGGTGGCGTCGCGGTCATCAAGGTCGGCGCGGCGACCGAGGTCGAGCTCAAGGAGAAGAAGCACCGCATCGAGGACGCCGTGCAGTCGACCAAGGCCGCCGTCGAGGAAGGCATCGTGCCGGGTGGCGGCGTGGCTCTGCTCAACGCCCAGACCGCGCTCGACAAGGTGGACCTCGAAGGCGACGAGCTCACAGGTGCCAACATCGTGCGCCGAGCGCTCGAGGAGCCGATCAAGCAGATCGCCGTGAACGCGGGCCTCGAGGGCGGCGTGATCGTTGAGAAGGTGCGGGCGCTCGACCCGGGCAACGGGTTGAACGCCGCGACCGGCGAGTACGGCGACATGGTGAAGTTCGGCGTCATCGACCCGACCAAGGTCACGCGCTCCGCGCTCCAGAACGCGGCCTCGATCGCGGCGCTGTTCCTCACGACCGAGGCGATCGTCGCCGAGAAGCCCGAGAAGGCGCCGGCCATGCCCGCAGGCGGTATGCCGGGCGGCGACATGGACTTCTGAGCGTCACGTCGCACCGTTCGTCGACCACGGGGCCCCTTCGGGGGCCCCGTACGCGTGGTGAGCCGACGACGGAGGTCCGCCGACGTCGGTCCGAGACGTGGCACGATGGGCGCCGTGCCAGAGATCCGTCTTCGCATCAGGTGGCGAGACATGGACAGCTACGGCCATGTCAACAATGCCGTCTACCTGAACTACCTCGAGGAAGGCCGCGACCGGCTCGTCGAGTCCCTCTTCGGCTCCGACGACGCGTGGGATTTCGTGCTCGCGCACGTCGGGATCGACTTCCGCAGCGAGCTCACCCAGGCCGACGGCGAGGTGATCGTTCGGTGTGAGGTATCGAGCGTAGGTCGGTCGAGCATCCATACACGTGAGCGGATCGAGAAGCGCGACGGCACCGTCGCGGCCGAGGCCGAAGCGGTGATCGTTCCCCGCGCGGCCGGACAGCAGTCGAGCAGGCCCCTGACCGACGAGGAACGCGCGGTGTTGCAAGCGGCCATCGCCCCCTGAAGCGTCAGCGGGTCGGCAGGACGCGCCGGCCGTGCACGAAGTGGTCGCGGTACCACCCGTCGCCCACCCACATGATCGTGACGCCGCCGGGGGTGTTCGACGAGTCGAGCGCGTAGCCGTTGCCGATGTAGATGTCGACGTGGTCGACCGTGCCGTCGTCGTTGCCGTCGTAGAACATGAGGTCGCCGGGCAGGAGCCGGCCGAACGTGAGCGTGCCCGCCCGCGCCATGTCGGCCGAGGTGCGTTGGGCCAGGGGCCAGCCCGCGTACGGGCGTGGAGGATGCACCGTCCACGGCCCGCCGTCGTTGGCCCGTAGCGCCCACCACACCAGTCCGGAGCAGTCGAAGCCGGGCACCGGTTGCCCGCCGAGGCCTGAGGGAGCATTGCGCAACCCCCACTCGCCGCCCCAGACGTAGGGGAAGCCCACGTACCGCACCCCCCAGCGCACGATCGCTCGCCGGCTCGGCCCCATCTTCGGAAGCTCGATGCCGTCGTACTGCTCGGCCACCCACGTGGTGGTACCGGCCGGAAGCGTGGCCGCCCGATACAAGGAGTAGGCGACCTGGGCTCGGCTCAACGGCGTGCGAGGTCCGACGTCCATCGATTCGTCGCTGCTGTTGAACCGCAGCCCCAGCCGCATGCCGAGCATCAGCGCGCCGAAGCGCGGCGGGGTCGGGAAGCGCACGCCGTCGCGCGTGTGCAGGCGATCGAGCTGTCGCGCGATGGAACCCATGCCGAGCACGTCGATCAAGACGGAGTGCACCATGCCTGTGGTCACCGCACGATCGGGTTGGAAGCGTCCGTCGGCCGAGCGGGTCATCCATCCGCGCTGGACCGCGACGTTGGCCCATCGGTAGAACGCCTGGGTGGGGTCGAGATCGGTGAACGTGATCGAGGGGTCGACGACCTCCCGGGGCGCGTAGGCCTTCACCACCGCGCGAGCGAAGTACTTGCGGGTCTCGATCATGTCGGGCCTGAACGGCACGGTCCCGTCGGCTCTCGGGGCGAAGTCGCGCATCCAGTCGTTGGCCTTGCCGACATGGTCGATCGCGCGCTTGGCCCACGCGTCGGAGCCGTCGAGGTCGCTCCATCGGAAGGCGGAGGCGCGAGGCGAGAGGGCCGGCGGGTCCTCGACGGGGAACGGCGCGGGGCCTGAACCGGCTTCCCCTTGGAGTGGGGAGGACACGCGGGGGGTGATCACGTCGTCGGCCGCGGCGCTGCCGGGGATCACCGTGATGCCCAAGGATGCGACCGTCACGAACACCATGACGCGTCGACGAAGCCGTGTTCCCCCTCGGACCATGGAACTAGGTTCGGCAGCGACGTCCCGCGCCTTGAACGTCGAACGACTGAGCGCCGAGCACGTGCGATACGCTCGCTCCGTGCTCGGTGAGAAGCAGGCGATCGTGGTCGATGTTCGCCCCTTCGACGTGCACGGCGTCGCCTACGTCGACGTCACCGTGACCTACCGAGACCGGTCGGTCGAAACGGCTCGGCTCGGCCGGGAG
>DASVGA010000236.1:0-2984 GCA_036379795.1 Actinomycetota bacterium
CGGAGCGCGCGGCTGCCGACAACGTGAAGCGCGTGCATCGGGCGCCCGACGTCGACCCGTTCGACGAGGGGGCGCAGAGCCCCTACGAGATCACGGCGTTCACGGAGCTCAAGACCGTCTGGCACCCCATCGGCGCCTGAAGGACGCGCGCGTCAATCTCGCAGCGTGAGCCAGGCCTGGTAGACCGTTCGGTAGAGGGGGTCGCCGGCGAGCGTGGCGGTCGGCACCCCCGGCAGTCCCTTGAGGCGGCCGACGTCCTCGAGGTAGGAAGCCTGGGCGATCGCGGCGTCGAGCTCGAACAGCAGCTCGGCCGCCTCGGGCTCGTCGCTCGCTTCGAGTGCGCGTCGCACCTCCCGCACCGCGTGCAGCACGACGCGGTTCTCGTGGATGTCGGGCGTCAGCACCCGCCGGGCGTCGAAGACGCGCTTCAGGCGTCCCTGCTCGTCGAGGTTCCCGGGGCGGCGGCGGCTGCGGATCAGCTCCCGCGGTTCCGGATGGCGCGCCAGGTCGCCGGCGGTCCAGCGTTCCACGCGCACGAGGTCGAGGCGGTGGGACTGCTGCAGCCGGGGGAGCACGTCGACGAGCCCCGGACGCCCGCCGGCGCCGCGCACGATGTCGCGGAGCACGTCGATCGTGACGGGCGACCCGGCTCGCTCAGAAGTAGCTGGCGAAGCCATGGGTCGCGTAGTCCTCGCGCATCAGCTCGACCTTGGCTCGGGCGAGGGGGAACCCGTCGCCGAGCGCGCGCAGGAAGCTCTCGAGCCCTTCGTCGAGGCGAGCGTCGGCGCCGCGCACGCGAGGCAGCACCTTCTGCACGAACTGCTCGTCGAGCGCGACCTTCCAGTCGACGCCGACCTCGCCGGCCGCGATCACGTAGTGGTGCATCTCCTCGAGCACGCGGAACCCGAAAGGCGCGATCGGCCGGAGCGCGTCCCAGACCCGCAGGAGCACGTCCTCGTAGGGCTCGCCCTGCAGGTACTCCTCGACGTAGTTGCGCTGCAGCGGCAGCTCGAGCAGCTGCGCGCGGTCGTAGACCTTGTCGGCGAACCCGTGCGTCGTCTCGTCGATATTCACGGTGCCGGCGAAGCGCAGGTTCGGCGTGAGCTCGACCGTGTGACCGGGAGCGAGGTCGAGGCGCGCGATGCCCTCGCGCGAGCGGACCTCCATCGCCGAGAGGAACCGCGAGAAGTAGTGCTCGACACGGGCGAGGTTCATCTCGTCGAGGATCACGTGGAACTCACGGGCGGTGCGCCCGGCGAGATCGGCCGAGGACCATTCGCGGGCGGCTTCTTGCACGAACTCGCTGAACGGGGTGTGGTGGTAGAAGCCGTCGAGCGGGGAGAGGTAGCCGAGCAGGTCTTCGTTCGACGACCAGCTCGGGTCGACGGCGGCGAGCTTCGGCCGCGCCCCGATCGCGTCGGCGTAGGCCTGGGCGAGCCAGGTCTTGCCGGTACCACTCGCGCCCGAGAGGATCACGAAACCGCGGGATTGCATCGCCAAGTGGTAGCGGCGGATCACGTCGTCGCCGATCAGGAAGCCGGGGTTCTGTTCGCGGAACCGCGCGATCAACTGGTCGAGCCGCGCTGCGGCGCCCACCATCTCGATAGCAGCCTGGGTCATCGTGTCGCTCACGCCCCTGCCTCCCATGTCCGACTCCGGGCGGCCGGAGATGCCGGCACGCCCCATGGTTGTCGGCAGATGACGGGGAAGACTGAACCGTGCATCGGGAACGACTCCACCCCAGGACCAGGGGTGCTGCAAGCGGTGACGGCACGGCTACGAACGTGCCAGCGGGTGCTTCAGCGCCGGCCCGGTGTGGAGCCAGCAAGTGCTCGACGCGTTGTAGGTCGACAGGACCGTCGTGCATCCGGGCTCGGCGCAGTGTCGGCCCTGGGACGATCGCGTGAGAGTGCCTTTGCCGGTTCCCGGTGGCCCGTACTGAACGCGATCGGTGCCTCGTGCCTTCGTCACACGGTTCCCCCTTCGTGGTGCTGCGTGGATCCGTGGGGCGAGGTGGCGGCTGGAAACGCGGGCCGTCTCGATCGCTCGGCGCGAACCCTCGGGCGAGCCCCGAGATATCCAGTTTACCTCGCGAGCGGAAGCCGGGCCGTGACGACCGTGCCGCGCCCGGGGGTGGAGCGCAGCTCGAGCGAGCCGCCGAGCGACTCGGCACGCTCGGCCATGCTGCGCAGCCCGACCCCGCGCCGGGCGGTCGAAGGGTCGAAGCCGACGCCGTCGTCGGTGACCGAAAGTGCGAGCTCGTCGGGCCGCCGGCGCACCGAGACCACCACGCGCTCGGCGCTCGCGTACTTCCCGGCGTTCTGCATCGCTTCGAGGCAGCAGAAGTAGGCGGCCACCTCGATGGCGGTCGTCATCCTGCCGATGTCGTCGGCCTCGATCGTGACGGGCACCGGCGAGCGTTTCGCCTTCAGGGCGAGCGCCGCCGCTAGCCCCTCATCGGCGAGGATCGGTGGGCAGGCGCCGCGGGTCATCTCGCGCAGGCTGTCGAGGGCGTCCTGCGCGTCGGCGCGCAGCTCATCGATCATCGCCACGGCCTGGTCCGGATCCTTCGTGATGAGCATGCGCGCGAGCCCGGCCTTCACCCCGATCGCCACGAGCTGCTGCTGCGCGCCGTCGTGGATGTCGCGTTCGATGCGACGGCGCTCGGCGTCGGCGGCATCCACGAGGGCGCGTCGCGTCCGCAGTCCCTCGATCTCGAACCGTTCGCGGCGGCGAGCGATCACGAGCGACGCGGCGATCGCGACCGCCAGGAACGCGAGCTGCGCCGGGCCGCGGAACAAGGCGAACGGATCGCCGAGCAGCGCGGCCGTAGCCAGAGCGACGCACCAGGCGCCCCCGACGACCGCCGCGGCGATCGGGGGTGCCGTGAACGTGGACAGCACCAAGCTCGAGAGCGACAGGGCAAGCGCCGGCAGGACCCAAGCCCACGACCACGCGACGGATCCGGGCACGACGAGCGAGGC
>DASVGA010000237.1:0-2782 GCA_036379795.1 Actinomycetota bacterium
TGGACCATCAGCTGCGAGAGCGTCGAGGTGCACAGGTCCGTCGCCTGCTTGCCGAGGTTGATCTTCTCGAGCACCGGCGGCGGCGCCCGGCACGAACGCGACGTTCTCGCGCAGCGCCCGCGCGAGCAGGTCGGTCGTGTCGATGAAGTCGGGCAGCGTCGCCCAGATGAAGAGACCACCCGACGGCCGCGTCCACTCGGCCTGCGGCGGGAAGTGGTCGGCGAGCGCATCGAGCATCGTGTCCCGGCGAGCCCGGTAGATCTCGGTGAGCGACTCGACGTAGTCGCGCCAGTGCCCTTCCGCAAAGTAGGCCTGGACCATCAGCTGCGAGAGCGTCGAGGTGCACAGGTCCGTCGCCTGCTTGCCGAGGTTGATCTTCTCGAGCACCGGCGGCGGCGCCACGACCCAGCCCAGCCGGATCCCAGGCGACAGGATCTTCGAGAACGTGCCGAGGTACATCACGTACACGCCCCCGTCGATCGACAGGAGCGGGGGCGGAGCGTCGCCCTCGTAGCGGAGCAGGCCGTAGGGGTTGTCCTCGAGCACGAGGAGCTCCCGCTCGCGCGCGATCTCCACGAGCCGGCGGCGGCGCGGCGGGGACATCGTCACGCCGGCCGGGTTCTGGAAGCTGGGCACGGTGTAGACGAACTTCGGGCGTCGCCCCTCGCGGTCGAGCCGGTCGAGCGTCTCGTCGAGGAGGTCGACCCGCATGCCGTCCGCGTCCATGTCGATCTGCACGACCTCGGCCTGGTAGGAGCTGAAGACCGGGACGGCGCCCGGGTATGTGGGTCCCTCGGCGACCACCACGTCGCCGGGATCGATGAGCGTCTTCGTCACGAGGTCGAGTACCTGCTGCCCGCCGGTCGTCACGAGCACATCCTCGGGATCCACGTGCATGCCCTCGGCTGCCATCACCTCCGCGATGCATGCCTTCGTCTCCGGTAGCCCCTCGGTCGGGCCGTACTGGAGCGCCTTCGCGCACGACTCGGCCGCGATGCGCTGGGCCACCGCGGCGAACGTGTCCGGCGGGAACGTGCTGGTGTCCGGCAGGCCGCCCGCCAGCGAGATCACCTCGGGCCGTGCCGTCACGGCCATCAGGTCGCGCATCGCGGAGGACTTCATGACCTTCGTCCGGGCTGCGAACAGGTCGGCGTAGCGCTCGATGTCGCGGGAGAAGCTCATGAAAGAGCACGAGGCATACGTCGCTCACGCGGCGTTAACCTCACGCCGCAGGGTACCGACCCTCTCACCTGCCCCATGAGCCTCTTCCTCGACATAGGGACCGGCGCGGGCCTCTCGTCGGCGACGGGGGTGCGTCCCTACCTTCCGCCGCTGCTCGCGGGCGGCCTCGCTCGCGGCGACATCGGCATCGACTTCGACGGCACCGACTTCAGCTTCCTCGAGTCGACCGCGTTCCTGGGCGCCATCGTCGCCGTCGGGGTCGTCGCCTTCTTCGTCGAACGTTCGGTGGCGAACCGCGCCGCCGCGGACAAGCGCCGGGGAAGACCGCGAGACCCAGGGGACGTGCTCGCCCTGCTGCTCGGCCTCGCATTCGGCGCGCTGCTGTTCGCCGGCACCCTTGCCGACAACGGCCACGAGACATGGATCGGGCTCCTGTTCGGCCCGTTCTGCGCCCTGCTCGGCTGGATCGCGATCGGGGGCCTCATCGAGCGGGTCCGCAACCGGCTCGAGCCGGACCAGGCGGCGCTCCTGACCGCGTATGCGGACGGGGCAGCGCTGGTGCTCGCGGCCATCGCCATCTTCGTGCCGCCGCTCGGCTACCTCGCGATCCCCGGCTTCGTGCTGCTGCTTCTGGGCCAGCGTCGCCGCGAGGGCGAGAAGTACGCCGGTCTGAGGATCCTTCGGTAGTGCCACAGAAGCTCGTTCTCGCCGTCATCGACTCGCTGAAGCCGGAGATGCTCGACCAGGCGGTGGCCGAGGGCGAGGCGCCGGCGCTCGCCGCGCTCCTCGACCGCGGCACCTACATCCGCGACTGCGTCTCGACGTTCCCGTCCGTGACCCCGGTCGCCTCGGCGGCCATCGCGACGGGCTGCGGGCCCGGGGAGCACCACATCCCGTCGATGAACTGGTTCCACCGTGGCGAGGAGCGCTACGTCGAGTACGGCTCGTCCCTACCGGCCACGCGCGCGTTCGGGATCGTGCGCTCGCTCTACGACACGGTCTACAACATGAACCTGGCTCATCTGAGCCGGGCGCACAGGACCGTCTTCGAGCACCTCGACGACGCCGGCCTTCGCACCGCATGCACCACCTATCTGATCTACCGCGGCCGCACCCGCCACGACCCCTCGGGCGCGAGTGTCTACAGGCGGATCGCCGAGGCCGCGCAGTTCCGCCACCCCGTCTACGGAGCACGCGAGCTCTTCTACGCCGACCTCTTCGATTCGCGCGACACGGGCTGCACCTCCGCGCTTGGAATGCCGGGCCAGCGCGACCGCCACACCGGCTGCGTGGGGGCGTACCTCGTGGAGCACGGCCTGTTCGACTTCCTGCTGTTCTCCCTGCCGGACAACGACACCTACTCGCACAAGGTCGGTCCCGACGGCCAGGTCCGCTCGATCGCGGAGGCCGACCGGGCGCTCGAGCGCATCATGCACGTGGCCGGCGGGACGGAGGCGTTCCTCGAGGAGTACGCCGTGATCGTCATGTCCGACCACTCCCAGACGGCGGTCGAGACCGGTATCAACATGACCGAGGTCCTGGGCGAGGCGCGCGTGCTCACGCCTTCCGACCCGGCGCCGACCGAGGCCTAGCTGGCGGC
>DASVGA010000238.1:0-6842 GCA_036379795.1 Actinomycetota bacterium
GCTCGCCTGAGACATGAACTTCAGATACAGAGGGAGGGTTCGGACCTTCGGCCTATTGATATCTCGTACGGATGACGTAGGATTCGCGACGTTCCACAGATAGGGCATCCGGCGGCGCGTGCCGCCTCTACCCCCCCAGGAGGTTGCATTGCGCAAGAAGCTGTTGAAGAGCCTCGCCCTGGCGCCGGCCGTCTTCGTGCTCATGGTGAGCGTCGCGATCGCAGCGGATCAGACGAACGGCTCAGGGCTCACCAACGAAGGTGCGAGCCTCGGGTTCAACGCGAAGGCGAACCTGCACGGCAACATCACCTACACCTCGCACGACGGCACCATGTTCCAGGTCTTCTGTCACGACGGCCTCACCAGCTACCGCAACCTCAAGCCCACGCCTGCAGGGGCCCTGCGGACCAAGGTGACGGCCACCTGCTTCGACAAGACCGGCACGACCATCTACGCCGAGATCTACTTCATCGACCGCGGCGAGCCCGGCAACCGTGATGTGGAGCGCATCTACTTCACATACAACGCGCAGTACGAGCTCGACGCGAACGCCGACCCCGACGTCTACCTGATGAAGTGCAACTCAGGCGTCCCGGTCACGGTGGCGTGCAACGACGTCGGCATCATCACCGCCGGCAACGTGCAGATCCACCAGGGCGCGATGTCGCAGGCGAGGCAGACGACGAGGGTGCTCAGCTCCTAGATCCGCCCGCATCACCAAGGCAGGAGGCTCCCGGTGTGATCCGGGAGCCTCTTCGCATCCACGACCAGTGGTGGCTCCGGGGGTGGGACTCGAACCCACAACCTACGGATTAACAGTCCGCCGCTCTGCCGGTTGAGCTACCCCGGAATGGTGGAGCGCCGCGCAGTCTAGCAGTGCCCCTCCGCGGGCCGGCGCAGCGGACGCCGAGCCACGGAGTAGGCTTGCGCCGTCACCCACCACGAGACATCGACCAGGAGGACCCGCCGCATGAAGATCCGTTCGTTGTTCCTCGTCGCGGCCGGGGTCGCGATCGGCTACTCGCTCGCGCGCAAGATGCGGGAGGACGATCCGCAGATCGTGCACGGCCCTCAGACGAAGGCTTCCGCCTCACCCGCGCTTCGGCTCGTGAGCGGGCAGGCGCAGCGCATCGCCGACCAGGCGAGCGTGCGGAGCCTCGAGGCGATCCGGCGGGCACGGGGCGCGATCCGGACCCGGCTGGGCGAGCCGGAGACGTTCGACGACGCAGCCTGGAACTGACGCGGGATCCTAGACGGAGGGCCAGCGCGAACCGAAGACCACCGCCGGGGCCTGGTCGCTCGTGCAGTCGCTCGCCGCGACGTCGGTCAGCACGCCGAACCCGATGCCCTGCGTGATCCAGTCACGCACGAAGTAGCACCGGCCGGACTCGCTGTAGACGGCGGCGACGAAGATGTATCCGGTCGTGGCCCGGTCCACCACCCACGTGCTCGCGCTGTTGGGACCGGAGCTGTTGGTCACCTCATCGACGAAATCCAGCGACGGCTCGGCGGCCTTGAGGTCGGCCGGGAACACGGTCGTGTAGTTGCCCGTGTCGGTGAACACGATGCGCCCCGACTCGAGCGCGGTCGCTGCTGCCGCCTTGGCGGCGGAGTCCTGGGCTCGCGACTTGACACCCGCGAACGTGCTCATCGACATCACCAGCAGCACGCCGAGGATGACCACGGTCATCATCAACTCGACCAGCGTGAAGCCGTCTTCGCTGCGCAGCTCTGGCAGACGCATCAAGCGCACCCACACCTCGGTCGAACGGAAGCGGGCGTTCCGCCCCTGCCGTGAACATCGGTGTGGCGACGGACCTGCCTTGAGTGTCAGGCGCTCGACGTACGTACCCTATTCGAGGTAATCGCGGAGCTTCTGCGAACGGCTCGGGTGCCGCAGCTTCGACAGGGTCTTCGACTCGATCTGGCGGATGCGCTCGCGCGTGACCCCGAACTCGCGGCCCACCTCCTCGAGGGTGCGGGGGTGACCGTCGACGAGACCGAACCGCAGCTGGATCACCTTCTTCTCTCGCTCGCTCAGCGTGTGCAGCACCGACTCGAGCTGTTCCTGCAGCAGGATGAAGCTCGCGGCGTCGACCGGCACGACGGCGTCGGCGTCCTCGATGAAGTCGCCGAGATGGCTGTCCTCTTCCTCGCCGATGGGGGTCTCGAGGGACACGGGTTCCTGCGAGACCTTCTGGATCTCGCGCACCTTCTCGGCGCTGATGCCCATGACCTTGCCGATCTCGTCGGGCGTGGGCTCCCGGCCGAGATCCTGCAATAGCTGGCGTTGCACGCGCACGAGCTTGTTGATCGTCTCGACCATGTGCACCGGGATGCGGATCGTGCGTGCTTGGTCGGCGATCGCTCGCGTGATGGCCTGGCGGATCCACCACGTGGCGTAGGTGGAGAACTTGAACCCCTTGGCGTAGTCGAACTTCTCGACGGCGCGGATCAGGCCGAGGTTGCCTTCCTGGATCAGGTCGAGGAAGAGCATGCCGCGCCCGACGTAGCGCTTGGCGATGCTCACGACCAGGCGCAGGTTCGCCTCGATGAGCTTGCGCTTGGCGAGCTGCCCGTCGCGCTCCACCCGGTGCAACCAGGCGTGCATCTCCTCGTCGGTCTTGGGGCGATAGCTCTTCGCGATCTTCTCTCGCCCGATGCCCTCGACCTTGCCGAACGCGGTCATCTGATGGTTGCGGATCTCCCAGACCTTGGTCACGCAGACCTTCAGGTCGTGCGGGTCGGCCTTGGGGTCTTCCTCGTCACGCAGCTGGAACTGCAGCGCCGTCGACATCTCACCGGCCTCGATGCGTCTGGCGAGATCGATCTCCTGCGGCGCGTTCAGCAGCGGGACCTTGCCGATCTCCTTGAGGTACATGCGCACCGGGTCGTTCGTGGGGGCCTTGAGCAGGTCGACCTCGATGCGCACCTGGGTCGCCGCGTCGGTCTCCTCGCCCGGCACCTCGATGACCTCGATGCCCTCGGCGGTGAGGTGGTCGCCCACCTGCGTGAGGAACTCCTCGACCTGCTCGGGGGTGAAGTCGTCGACCGGAACCGCTTCGAGCAGGTCCTCGGAGGTGACGAATCCACGCTCCCGCCCCTTGGCGGTGATGGTTTCCTTGACCTCGTCGAGGCTCAGTGGTGGATCATCGCGGCGAACGGCCACGGGTCTCCTCGGGAACGATCGGGTGGGGGTTCGGCTCAGACCTCAGCACGACGACCCAGTGTACGGAACGAGGCACGCGCGCGACCCACGCGCGCCGGTACAACGGCTCGCACCTCAGACCGCGCTGCGGATGCCCTGTCGCAGCCGGCGGAGCTCGCCGTCGATCGTCACGAGCTGCGTGAACAGCTCGTCGTAGCCCTCGTCGGTCGTGGGATTCAGCTTCTGCAGCTGCATGCGGAGCGCGTCGCTCTTGCGCTTGAGCACGAGCTCCTGCAGGCGCGCCCACACCGAGAGCGCGTACTCCGGACCGCCGTCGCCGTCGAGCGGCTCGACGGCGAGCGCGCTGAGCATGGCGGCGAGCTTCTCGTCGTCCGCGCCCGCGACCACCGAGGCGTCGCCGCCGGCCTCGCGCAGGGCGGCGAGCGCAGCGCGAGCCGTGGCGCTGCGGAAGTGATCGTCGGTGAGCTGGGGGGCGTACTCGTCGTAGGCGGACCGGTCGCGCACGAGCAGCTTCAGCATCTCGCGCTCGACCTTGTCGCGAGCGCTCATGCGCCGGGGCGATTCCACCACGACGTCGGCGGGCCGCCCCCGCCGGCGGGCGTCGAGGGCCTGCACGACCGAGAACTCGGTCACCCCCGCGAGGTCGGCCACCAGGTGCGCGTACTCGCTGCGCCGCACCGGATCGGTGAGCCCTTCGATGATCGGCATCGCCTCGGCGACCGCGCGTGACTGCCCCTCGACGCTCGTGAGGTCGTGGCGTCCGATCGTGCGGCGCACCATGTACTCGACGAGCGGACGAGCGCCCGTCGCAGCCTCGCGCACACCGTCGGCTCCATGCCTCTCGACGAACTCGGCCGGGTCGAGACCCTCGGGAAGGATCATCACCGTCGTCTGCACCGACGGGTAGCGCTCCTGGAACTCAGCGGCACGCTCCGCGGCGCGCGCGCCGGCCTCGTCGGAATCGAACGCCATGATCGCGCGCGCCGCGAACCGCGAGAGCTGACGGAAATGCCCCTCGCCGAGCGCGGTGCCGCACGTCGCGACCGTGTTCTCGATACCCGCCTGCGAGAAGCCGATCACGTCGGTGTAGCCCTCGACCACGAAGACCTCGCCGGTCTTCGCGATCGCGGTGCGTGCGCGGTGCAGGTTGTAGAGGATGTCGTGCTTGCGGTAGATCGGCGTCTCGGCGGTGTTGAGGTACTTGGCCTGCTCGCCCGACCTCGCATCGCTCGGCAGCACCCGCGCGCCGAACCCGATGCCGCGCCCTTGCAGATCATGGATCGGGAAAATCAGCCGCCCCCGGAACCGGTCACGCACCGTGCCGTCGTCGCCACGCGTGGCGAGCCCTGCCTCGAGCAGCACCTCGGGGCTCAGGTCGCGCGCCTGGCTCAACCGGCGCAGCAGGAAGTCGGCGTACCCCGGCGCGTACCCGATGCCGAAGGTCTCGACCGCCTCGGGCGTGATGCCGCGCTCCGCGACGTAGACGCGGGCGTCGGCGGCTTCCTTGCCGTCGGCCAGCATGCGCGCGTACAGCTCGGCCGCCTGCTCGTTGGCCCGGAACAACGCCGCGCGCTTCGCCGCTTCCTGCCGGGCCTGGGGTGAGTCGCCCTCGTAACGAAGGTGCACACCGGCCTGCTGAGCCAAGCGCTCGACGGCCTCGACGTAGCTCAGATGCTCGAGCTCACGCACGAACCGGATCGTGTCGCCGCCCGCCCCGCACCCGTGGCAGTAGTAGAGCTGCTTCGAGGGCGAGATGCCGAACGAGGGCGTCTTCTCCTGGTGGAACGGGCAGAGCCCCACCACGCGGTCGGCGCCCGCCTTCTTGAGCGTGAGGTACTGCGAGGCGACCTGCACCAGGTCGACGCGCTCCTTGACCGCCTGCACGTCGTCGTCTCGGATGCGTCCGGCCACGGTTCCCTACCCCTCGCTCGAGCTATCGGGGCGCCGCGGCCCGCTCAGATGTCGCGCTCCGACAGCCACCCCTGGGGAAGGAAGAGCCGCTCGTAGGTGCGGATCGCGTACCGGTCGGTCATGCCCGAGATGAAGTCGGCTACCCGGGTCGCGAGATCGCTCCCGGCGTCATGGTACTCGGGCGGCATCTCGCCGGGGTGCTCCACGAAGTACGCGAACAGGTCGCGGATGAGCTTCGTGGCGCGTTCGTGGTCGCCTCGGGCGCTCTCTCGCAGGTAGACCTCGCTGAACATGAAGTCGCGCAGCGCGTCGAGCGCCGTGAAGACCTCGGGCGACAGGCCGATCTCGTCGCGGTCGTCGCTGTGATCGACGAGGTCGGCGACGAGCGTGTCGATGCGATCGGAGTGCGTCGCCCCGAGCACCCCGACGGCATCGGCCGGCAGCTCACGCACGTCGAGCACACCGGCGCGCACCGAGTCGTCGATGTCGTGGTTGATGTAGGCGATGCGGTCGGCGAACCGCACGAGCTGGGCCTCGAGCGTCGAGGGGACCGGTGCGGACCAGGGGTGGTGCACGATGCCGTCGCGCACCTCCCAGGTGAGGTTCAGGCCCGCGCCATCGTTCTCCAGGTGCTCGACGATACGCAGCGACTGCTCGTTGTGCCGGAACGGGTGGCCGAGCAGCGGCGTGAGCGCCTGCTCGCCGAGGTGCCCGAACGGCGTGTGGCCGAGGTCGTGTCCGAGCGCGATCGCCTCGGTGAGGTCTTCGTTGAGCCGGAGGGCGCGCGCGCAGGTGCGGGCGATCTGCGAGACGTCGAGGGTATGGGTGAGCCGCACCCGGTAGTGGTCGCCTTGGGGCGCCAGGAAGACCTGCGTCTTGTGCTTGAGTCGCCGGAAGGCCTTGCAGTGCATGATGCGATCGCGGTCCCGCTGGAAGACGGTCCGGATGCGATCGTGCGGCTCCTCGCGGTCTCGGCCCTTGCTCTCGGCAGCGAGCACGGCCCGTGACGACAGCACCTCGCGCTCGAGCTGCTCGGTGCGCTCGCGGGGGGTGGGCTCGGCGCTCATGCGCTCATCGTAGCGGTGAGGGCCGACGGCCCCGATCGAGCCGCTCGTCAGCCGCCCGCCACCCGGTAGTAGAGGTAGGCGAAGGTCTCGCGCACGTACCCCGACAGGCGGGTCTCCTCGGTGCGGGCCGCCGAGGTCCACGTGGCGGACGCGTGACCCTCGATGCCGAGATCGGCCGACATGCGCTGGATGCGTGCGTTGTGCCAAGGGTCCGAGACGAGGAACGCGCTCTCGAGACCCCGGTCGCGCATGGCCGCCGCGACCGCGCGCAAGCTCGTGTACGACGTGGTGCCCTCGGGGATCGCGACGAGCGCGCTCGAGGGCACCCCCCGCTCGACGAGGTAGGCACGGCCGGCCTCGGCCTCGGTCGTTCGGTCTCCCGGTCTGTTGGCGCCGAGCAGGAAGACGAGGTCGGCCCGTCCCTGCTCGAACAGCAACGCCGCGTGATCGAGACGCCCCTCGAAGACCGGCGAGGGCGTGCCGTCGTACTGGGCGGCTCCCAGCACGACGATGGCGTCGGCCCGCTCGATGTCGCTCGCATCGTCGTGGTGCGCCTCGGTCCACACGGTGACCGCGCTGAACGCCACGGCTGCCACGGCGAGCGTGAGCAGGAGTGCGACGAGCGTGAGCAGGGGGTGCCGGCGGAGGACGCGCACCAGCCCAGGCTAGCAACGCCTCCCCCGCCGGTCGCGGGC
>DASVGA010000239.1:0-3776 GCA_036379795.1 Actinomycetota bacterium
TTCGCGTGGTCGTGGATCTTCGCGTGTCTCGGCATCGCGCTGAAGAAGGTCGAAGCCGTGCAGGCGGCTTCGTTCACCCTGATCTTCCCCGTCGTCTTCGTGAGCTCTGCGTTCGCGCCCACCGACGGCATGATCAGCTGGCTCCAGCCGATCGCGAGGGCCAATCCGGTGTCGATCTGGTGCAACCTGGCTCGATACCTTTCCAACGGCGTGATCGGCATCACCGACCCGGACACCCTGCAGCCGATCGACACGTTCGAGGGCCTGCTCTTCAAGTCGGCGCTCTGGATCGTCATCCTGCTCGCGATCGGCGTGCCGCTCGCGGTTCGGCTCTACCGCAAGCTCGACTGAGCGGCCGACATCGAGCCCCTCTCCTTCGGGGTGCCAGCCGGCGGTCCTCGTCGACCAGGGACTGCACCTGGGTGGGGAGTTCACCAGCATCGAGGGCGAGCCGCAGACCTTGTACGGCATGCTCGACTGATCCTGCCGGGCGACCTCGACCGATGCTCGCGGTTCCGATCGCGTCTGTGCGAGCATCGCCCGATGGATCTCGCCCTGCGCATCGTCTCGGTCGTGGTCGGAATCACTCTCATCACCGCGGCGCTGATCTCGGCGGTGAAGACCGTGGTGATCCCGCGTCAGGCCACCTCGACGATCACACGAGCGGTGTTCACAGGTCTTCGCCGCCTCTACGACCTCGTCACGCCCGCGTCGATGCCGTTCGAGCGCCGGGACCGGGTGCTCGCCACGTACGCGCCGCTCGGCATGCTCTCGCTGCTCGTGACGTGGATCGCGTTGACGTTCCTCGGATATGCCGCGCTGTTCTGGGGCCTCGACGGCGCCACCAGCGGCTCGGTCGCGCTCGAGCTTTCGGGCTCGTCGCTGTTCACGCTCGGCTTCGTTCGGCCGAGCCAGTTCTGGCTGATGATGGTGTCGTTCACCGAGGCGGGGCTCGGGCTCTTCCTCGTGGCGCTGCTGATCACCTATCTGCCGAGCATCAACACGGCGTTCTCACGTCGCGAGCGAGGTGTGACGGCTCTGGCGGTCCGCGCCGGTGAGCCACCATCGGGCGTCGAGATGGTGCAGCGGTTCTGGCGGCTCGAGCGCATGTCGGAGCTACACGAGGTCTGGGTCGAGTGGGAGCGATGGTTCGTCGACGTCGAGGAGACGCACGCATCCTTCTCCGCACTGGCGTTCTTCCGGTCGCCGCAGACCGACCACTCGTGGGTCACCGCGGCCGGCGCGGTGCTCGACGGGGCCGCGCTCACGATCTCGAGCATCGACGTGCCGCACGACGTGCAGGCCGACATCTGCATCCGAGCCGGGTACCTCTCGCTCCGACGCATCGCCGGCGGGTTCGGCATCGCCTTCGACGCACAGCCTGCCGCAGACGCGCCGATCTCGATCATGAGGCAGGAATGGGAAGACGCGATGGACGACCTCGCGTCTGCCGGGGTGCCGATCAAGCCCGATCGCGACGAGGCGTGGCGCGACTTCGCGGGCTGGCGCGTGAACTACGACGTCGTGCTGCTCGAGCTGGCCGATCTCACCGACGCGCCGTACGCCATGTGGTCGTCGGATCGCGGCGTGCTGCGAACCCGTCCTTCTTGAAGAACGACGATCATGGTGATGGTTCGCGCGCGTCGTAGCGCCAGAAGCCGGGCGCGAACAGCCGCAGGGCCGCCACCCCGGCGATCGTGAGCAGGCCCCCCGACACGATCGAGAACGGCACGCTCGTGACGGAGGCCACCGCACCCGATTCCACGTTGCCGAGCGACGGACCGGTCGCCCACACGGCCATGCCGATGCCGTCGAGGCGCCCGCGCAGCCGGTCCTCGACCGCCGCCTGCAGCATCGTCGAGCGGAAGATGCCGCTCACCATGTCGCCGGCGCCGGCCACCGCGAGCATCGCGAGGCAGAGCCAGAGGCTCTCGGAGAAGCCGAAGACCACGATCGCGCCACCCCAGACCGCGATCGCGAGCAGGATCGCACGACCCTGACGGCGGACGTGCTTCGCCCGGCCGGACACCATCGTCGCGACGAACGATCCCACGGCCGGGGCCGCGTACAGGTAGCCGAGCACCCTCGGCCCTCCGCCGAGACCTGCGGCCACCGCGGGGAACAGCGCGATCGGGAACCCGAAGATCATCGCGTTGAGGTCGGCGAGGAAGACCGTCTGAAGCGTGCGCTTGCCCTTCAGGAACCGGAAGCCGTCGCGGATCGCCTTCCAGCTCACCTCGGTCTCGTCGCTCGACGGCGGTGACGGCTGCATGCGCGCGATCTGCGCGATGACGATCACGAACGTGACGGCGTCGAATACGAATGCGCCGGCAGGATCGATCGTCGCGAGCAGCACGCCGGCCGCGACCGGACCCAGCATCGAATCGAGCGACCCGAATCCCGATTCCAGGGCGAACGCCGACGGCAGCACATCCTCGTCGAGGAGCCGGGCCGGCCACGTGTCGAGCGCCGGCCGGTTGAACGTGTAGACGCCGGCGGAGGTGAACGCGAACGCATACAGCGGCCAGAGCATCGGCTCGTCGAGCGACGCGTTCACCGCCATCAGCACCGAGGTCACCGCGAGGATCGCGTGCGTGGTGATCGTGAGCCGCCGGCGTTCGAGCGCATCGGCGAACGCTCCGCCGACGATCGGGAAGACGAACACTGGCACGAGCTCGGCGAGCCCGATCAGCCCGACAGCGAGGGTCGAGCCGGTGATCTCGTACACCTGGAACGGCACGACCACCATGACGACCTCGTCGCCGAAGTCCGAGATCGACCGTCCGACGAACAGCCGCCGGAAGTCCCGCGAGAGCTTCAGCGGGGTCAGGTCGACCAGGTGATCGCGGGCGCGTGCGAGGAAGCCTCGAGCGTGCGGATCGTGGGGCGGGGTGCCCAGGTGGTCGGCCATGACGGCCGAGAAGGCTACCGGACCCGTCGGTCGGGCTCGGTCAGCGCCAGCGCTCAGTGCGAGCGCGCGTACCGAACGAGCTGGCGGAACCCTTCATGGGTCATGCGCTTCGTCTGCCCGCAGGTGCCGTCGGATCTGAACGAGCCATCGTCGTTGCGGTGTGCGATGACCACGTACCGGCCTCCCACCGCAAACTGGAGTAGGCCCAGCGACATGTGGTCCGGGGAATCGCGCCAGAAGCGAACACGCGACTCATCGGGCGCGTAACCAACCGGGTGCTCGACGACCTCGATCCGAGCAACGGTCCGTCCACCTTCGGGATCGCCTCCCATGTCCTTCAGGGATCGCACGACGCCGAGGATCATGACCGGGTACTGAGCCTTGCCGGTGGAGCCTTGGTCGATCATCTGATCGAAGGTGAGAGCTTCGTCGTCGTAAGGGCACGAGAAGCCGACCGCTGCGCTCGGGGCGATCACCAGGATGGTCGCCGCCACGAGGAGTGCGATTCCTGAAGCGAGGGACCGTCGCATCCTCGGGCAACCCTAGCTCATCGGAGCAGACGGCTCATGCGGCGGTCGGCGAGCACCTTCCCACCGGTCTGGCAGTCGGGGCAGTACGTGACTTCGTGCGACTCGTAGCTCACCCGCCGCAGGTCGGCGCCGCAGACCGGACAGGGCTCCCCCGACTTGTTGTGCACGGTGAAGTGGTCGCCGAGCTTCGTCGGCAGGCCTCCGCTGCGCCCTCGCTCCACCTCGAGCGCGTCGCCGAGGATCTCGTGGGTCGCGGTGATGAGCCGTTCCCGCTCGTGGGCGTCGAGCTTCGCGAGCGAGGAGTAGGGCGACAGCTTCGCTCGATGCAGGATGTC
>DASVGA010000240.1:0-4176 GCA_036379795.1 Actinomycetota bacterium
GGGCGAGGTCGGTCACGACATCGGGCAGGGCGAGCTCGGCTTCCACGGCCCGCATCTCGGCGTCGAGGGCGGCCACGTCGGGGCGGGCGGCGAGCACCGTCTGCTCGGGGGTTCGATCGTCACCGTCGGCATGTTGCTCGAGGTAGGCGATCACGAGATCCTTGCGGCGCACGACCTCGCCGGTCGTCGGCAGCTCGTCTCCCTGCAGCAGCCGCAGCAGCGTCGACTTGCCGGCTCCGTTCGGCCCGACGATGCCGATGCGCGCGCCCTCGGGCACTTCGAGTTCGACCCCCCGCAGCACAGGCCAGGAGCCGTAGGACTTCTCGACGTTCACGAGGCTGACGACGGTCACGACGACCACGATACGGAAGCGAGGCCACGCGCGAGGGTGTCCCGACGTGGCTGCGACTCAACCCCTCGCGACCACCTCGGCCATCAGCTCACGGAGCGAGAGGGCACCCGGCTCCGCCTCGAGCCACCGCCGCATCGCGTCGCGACGGGCGGGCCATTCGCTGTCGAGCATCGAGAACCAGGCGGTGTCGCGGTTGCGGCCCTTCACGATCATGTGCGACCGGAAGACCCCCTCGAACGTGAACCCGAGACGTTCCGCGGCGGCGCGGGACGGGGCGTTGAGCGCGTCGCACTTCCACTCGGCCCGGCGGTAGCCCCAACGCTCGAAGGCTTCGCGAAGCAGCAGGAAGGCGGCCTCGGTGTTCGCGCGACCCCGCTGGGCGGCCCGCACGTACCAGATGTGCCCGAGCTCGAGCCGGCGCATCGGCGGGTCGATGTTCATCAGACTCACGACGCCGGCAGGCGCGCCGGTGTCCTGCTCGACCACGGTGAAGAACGAGGGGTCCGACGACGCGGCGTTGGACTCGATCCACGAACGCATCTGTGGCTCACCGTCGAACGGGCCGTAGGTCATGTACGTCCAGATCGCTTCGTCGTCGGCCGAGGCGTGCGACCGCTCGAAGAGCCCCGCCGCATGTGCGTCGGCGTCGAGGGGCTCGAGCCGCACGAACCGCCCCTCGATCACGGCGACGGGCGGTACGGTGGCCGGCCCACCCTCGACCGGGTCGCCCACGGGGCGGTCGAGCTCACCCATCGGAGGCCACCCGCAGCGAGCGGAACCGTTCGGCCGCCGCCCGGAAGGGCTCCAGCGGATCCAACAGATGCTCCACGGCCCAGATCAGGCCCTCGAACCCGCCGAGGTCCGGCGCGCCTTCACGCAGACGCCCGGCCCGCGCGAGCGCTTCGTCGATCCCGTCGCTGCATGCCGACCACGCGGTCACGGTCTCGTCGCGCCGCCAACCAGGCATCAGGTCGCGGGCGTGCCGCAGCCGATCCTCGAACTCGCCGAGGGCATCGGGCAGCGGCCGGCCCGGCAGCCGGGTGGTGGGCATCACCTCGGTGAGCGCCTGCTTGGCCGGCTCGATCTCGGCCAACACGGCCTCGAACGCCGCATGGGCCGATGCGAGCCGCTCGGGAAGCCGCTTGCGACGGAACACCTTCATCGACTCCACTCCTGTTGACTGAACGGCTGTTCAGATACTACGCTCGACCCTCCGCCGGACCAGCGCGCCACAGCCGGCCAAGTACAGGCACATCCGGGGGGAACCATGATTGAACCAACGTTCAAGCGTGATCCGAGCGAGACCTGGTGGATCGAGCTGGGTCGGTGCGTCGGCGAGGATCCCGAGCTCTTCTTCCCGGTCGGATCCAGCGGTCCGGCGCTCGAGCAGACCGCCAGGGCGATCGAGGTCTGCATGCGCTGCGACGTGCGAGCCGAATGTCTCGAGTGGGCGCTCGACACGTGCCAGGATGCCGGCGTCTGGGGCGGTCTGGGCGAAGAAGACCGCCGGGAGATCAGGCGGGCTCGCCGGCGCGCGGCGGCGGCGACCGATCTCGTCGGGGTCGGCTGAGTCACGCCTGGCTCGACGGGCAGAGGTCCTCGACCGGACACTCGGTGCACAAGGGCTTGCGCGCCTTGCAGATCGCGCGGCCGTGGTCGATCAGCACGTAGCTGAAGTCGAACCACTTCCTGCGGGGCACGATCGCCAACAGATCGCGCTCGATCTTGTCGGCGTCGGCATGCTCGCTGAACCCCAGCCTGTTCGAGACCCGGCGAACGTGGGTGTCGACCGCGATGCCCTCGACGATGCCGAACGCGTTGCCGAGCACGATGTTGGCCGTCTTGCGCGCGACGCCGCGCAGCGTGAGCAGGTCCTCCATCGTGGCCGGAACCTCGCCGCCGTAGACCGTGACGATGCGCTCACATGCGGCGCGGAGCGACGCGGCCTTCTGGTTGAAGAAGCCGGTGGGGCGGATGTCGGCCTTCAGCTCGTCGATCGGCACGGCCAGGTAGTCGGCGGGCGTGCGGTACTTGCCGAAGAGCGTGGCCGTCACCTCGTTCACCTTCTCGTCGGTGCATTGGGCCGACAGGATCGTGGCGACCAGACACTCGAGCGGGTTGGAGAAGTTCAGCGCGACGTGCGCATCGGGGTAGGCCCTCTCGAGGCGCCGGATCACCACCGGGGCGCGCTGCTCGATCGGCGAGCTGCGATCGAGCTCCTGCTTCGTGGGGACCGCCATGTGAGCCCAAGGGTACGAGAGGGCCAAGGCTACGAGAGGGGCCGACGCTACGAGAGCATGGCGGGCCGCAGCTCGGCGTCGAGCTTGCCGCCCAGCTCGGCCGCGACGTCGACGAGCGCCTCGACATCGCCGGCCTCCGTGCGGTAGTTCACGATGCACGACCGCAGGCAGAAGCGTCCGCCGAGCACCGCGTTCGAGCAGTAGACCTGTCCCGAGAGCTGCAGCTCGGTCATCAGGCGCTGGTTCAACCGGTCGAGGTACTCCTCACGCTCGGTCGACGCGACACCCGGCAGATCGGCAGGCACGTAGCGGAAGCACGTGATCGACAGCTCCACCGGGGTCATCAGCTCGAAGTCGTCGCGCTCCTCGACGAGGGCGCCCAGGTACCGCGCGAGCTCGGCGTCGTGCGAGATGCGCCGGGCGTAGGCGTCTCGGCCGTGCGCGAGCAGCGAGACCCAGACCCTGAGCGCCCAGAACCCCCGGCTGAAGTTCGGGGAGTGCCGGCCGAGGTCGATGCCCCAGTCGGTGTGCTCCTCGTCCTTGACGATGTAGGCGACGTACTCGAGGTCGAACGCGCGGCGCATGAGCTCCATGTCGCGCACGAGCACGCACCCGCCCGAGTGCGGTGTGTAGAGCCACTTGTGCGGATCGAACGCGATCGAATCGGCGTGTTCGATGCCGGCGAACAGGGGCCGCAGGTCGTCGGCGAGCATGGCCGGACCGCCGTAGGCGGCGTCGACGTGCATCCAGATGTCCTCGTCGCGGCAGACGTCGGCGACCGCGGCGAGATCGTCGATCGCCCCCGTCGAGACCGTGCCCGCGTTGGCCACCACCGCGATCGGGCGCACCCCGGCCTCCCGGTCACGCGCGATCATCGCTCGCAGCTCCTCGACCCGCATGCGGAACCGCCCGTCCACCGGCACGTGGCGCACGTTGGCCGCGCCGATCCCCAGCGTGTCCGCCGCCCGGTCGGAGACGACGTGCGTCTCGCTCGACAGGTACACACCGAGCGGGGGGCCGCCGGCGACGCCCTCGGCCCTCACGTCCCAGCCGGCTCGCGCGTCGCGCGCCACCTTCAGCGCGATCAGGTTCGCGAGGGCCCCGCCTGAGGTCAGGGCGCCGCCCGACCCGTCGGGCATGCCGAACATGGCCTGGGCGAACCATCGCGTGAGCGCCATCTCGATCTCGACCGCCGACGGGGCGAGCCGCCAGCCTCCGGCGTTCATGTTGATGCCAGATGCGAGCAGATCGGCCGCCGCGCCGGGAACCGTGCCGGCGCCCGAGACGTAGGCGTAGAACCTCGGGTGACCCAGCAACGCGGAGTGCTCGAACGTCATGCGGCGCAGGTACTCGAGCAGCTCGGCCTCGGGCGTCGGCTGGTCCGGCACGTCCACGACCACACCCGCACGCACCTCGTCGACGCCCTGGTCGATGTTGACCGGCAGCTCAGGCAGCCGCGTGAGCAGCTCCTCGTAGATGTCGGCGACACCGTCGACGAACGCTCGCGCGCGAGCCGGCTCCCAGTTGAGGTCGCGCACCGGCCCGGGTCGCTCGGCCATCACGCGCCCTTCTCCGCGACGAGCC
>DASVGA010000241.1:0-2443 GCA_036379795.1 Actinomycetota bacterium
ACCGCCAGCCGAACCAATCGATGACGCACCTGCTTCTCGACCATGACCTCGTTGAGACCCCACTGCGGCGGGAAGGATGCGCCGGAAACCGGCTCGGCCGTGAGGGCGAGCCGCTCCTCGACCCGCGCCCGGCCTTCGAGCACGGCCCGCACCAGCGGCAGCGCTTCGGCGGGCTCCACCTCCGTCAAGAACCCCATCCGACCGACCTTCACGCCGAGCACCGGGCATCCCGCATGCGAGGCGGTGTACGCAGCCCGCAGGAACGTGCCGTCGCCACCCACGCTCACGACCAGGTCGAGATCGGTGCGCAGCTCGGGGGCATCGCCGTCGTCGGCGAGGATCATGGCCTCGACCCCCTCGCGTCCGAGCGAATCGACGAGCGAGCGCGCCGCCTCGACCGCCGCGGCCCGGGCGGGATGCATGACCACACCCACCCGGCTCATCCTGCGATCTCCCGCCCCTCGGCGACGGCTGCGTCGACGTCGACCTCGTGAGCCGCCGCCCCCCGCCGGACGCACAGCAGGAACTCCACGTTGCCAGCCCGGCCCCGCACGGGTGAGGCCATCACGCCGTGCGGCGCGAGATCGGCATCGCGGGCTGCCTGGATCACCGAGACCAGCACCGTCGCCCACACACCCGGATCGCGCACGACGCCGCCGCGAGCGACCTGCGCCGGATCGGCCTCGAACTGCGGCTTCACGAGCAGCACGGCCTCGGCCCCATCGGCCGTGATGCCGGACACGGCAGGAAGCACCGACCGCAGGGAGATGAACGAGAGGTCGGCGACGACGAGATCCGGGCGGTACGGGAGCGACGCCACGGTGAGCTCACGAACGTTGGTCCGATCGAGGACCGTGACGCGGGGGTCGCGTCGCAAGCTCCACGCCAGCTGGCCGTACCCCACGTCGACCGCGACCACGTGTCGCGCGCCCCCCTGCAGCAGGCGATCGGTGAACCCTCCGGTCGAGGCCCCCGCGTCGAGGCAGGAACGCCCGGCCGGGTCGAGCCCGAACCGGTCGATGGCGGCATCGAGCTTCTCGCCACCGCGGGAGACGAATCGCCGCGGAGGCGGCGCCAGATCGAGGGGCACGTCGTCGCCGACGAGGGTTTCGACCTTGCTCGCCGGCGAACCCGCGACGCGCACGAGACCGGCGCGCACCGCCATCTGTGCCTCGATGCGTGAGGGCGACAGCCCCCGACGAACGAGCTCCGTGTCGAGCCGGCGCCGGGTCACCGCGTGAGGACCCGACTCACCCCGGCGACGGAGCCGATCCGCCCCTGGCCGAGCCCGACGAGCGCGACCGGGACAAGGTCTTCGACGAGGCGCGCTTCCTGGACGCGGAGGAGCCGGCGGCCTTCGTCACGGTCGCGGGCTTCGACCTCCTCGTGGTGCTCGATGTCTTCGCCCGGGAGGAGGACGTTCGTGCAGCCGTCTTGCCGCTCGCCCGCTCCAGGTCTCGCACGCGCTTCTTCAGGGCGTCCAGCTCGGCTTGCGTGGCCACCCCCCCGATCGACTTCATCTGGTCGGCGATCTCCCGCCGCACGAAGGCGGAGAAGCGATCACGGCTCGCTTGCGACCACTCGAGCAGGTCGGCAGCCGTCTTGGCCACCTGTTCCTTGGCCGCACCCGGCTCCAGCGCGTCCTTGGCCATCTGCTGGGCTCTCGTCGGCGTGAGCGTGCCGATCGCAGCTTCGAGCGTCTTCCTGAGGTCGTCGAGGATCATGGGAGGTCCTTTCGGCGTCGATGGGTGTCGTGCCAGCATACCCTCGGGTCTGTTCCCGCCCCGCTCAGGGGCCAGGCATCACTCGAAGAGGGCGCGAAGATCCTCGGCGACGAAGGTGGGACGTACGATCGAGGCGGCGACGTCCTCGCGGCGGGCGATGCCGGTCAGCACGAGCATCGAGTCCCATCCGAGGCCGGCGGCTCCTGCCACGTCGGTATCGAGTCGGTCACCGACGACGAGCGGACGTCCGCCGCCCGCCCGCTCGAGGGCGGCGAGCAGCAGGGGCGCATGCGGCTTGCCGACCACCTCTGCCCGAACGCCCGTCGTGGCCTCGATCGCGGCGAGCAGGGCGCCGGCACCGGGCCACCGGGTTCCGTCGGCCGCCGGGTAGGAACCGTCGGGGTTCGTGGCGATCAGCGCGGCACCTCGTTGCACGAGCACCGACGCCGTGCGGAGCTTCGCGTAGTCCGCGGTCCGGTCCCACCCGACCACCACCGCGTCGGCGCCGGTGGGCTCGCCGGTGAGCACCTGGACCCCGGCGTCGGTGAGAGCTTCGACGAGTCCTGCTTCCCCTACGACGAACGCACGCCCGACCCCGCGCCCGGCGAGCAGGGCCGCGGTGGCCAGGGCCGACGTCTCGACCTCATCTGCGTCGGCCTGTACCCCCACGGATCGGAGATGCTCGACCACCGCGGCGGGTGTTCGTCCGGAGTTGTTTG
>DASVGA010000242.1:0-2900 GCA_036379795.1 Actinomycetota bacterium
ACCCCGACAACCACGGGGTGCCGGTTATCACGGCCACGCTCGACCTCACGGGTGTGGCCGCCGTGCTCTTCGTCATGTCAGTATCGGGGGTCACCTGATGAACGAACCCAAGAACGTCAAAGACCTCCTCGTCGAGCTCAAGGACGCGTCCGAGCTGATGGTCGACCTCGCGTACGCGGCCGTCTTCTTCAACGAGGACAAGCTGGCTCGCGAGGTGGCGCGGCTCGAGTCCCGCATGAACGACGACCTGCGCAGCCTGCGGACCACCGCCATGCTGGCCGCCAGGAGCCCGGAGGACGCCGAAGGCATGGCCGGGGTGCTGTGGATCGCCGACGCGATCGAGCAGGTCGGCGACGCTGCGTCGGACATCGCCAGGGTGGTCGCCGCCCGGCTCGGCATCCCTGACGCCCTCAAGCCCGACCTGCGCCACGCCGACGAGGTGACCGCCCGCGTGAAGGTGCGCGACGGCGGGGAGATCGTCGGCCGCGATCTGCGTGAGCTCTCCCTTCCGACCGAGACCGGCATGTGGATCGTGGCGATCCGGTCGGGCCTCGACTGGCGGTTCGACCCCGGGCCAGACGACGTGGTCTCGGCCGGCGACGTGCTCGTCGTGCGAGGGCCGGACGAAGGGGTGAACGAGCTGCGCGAGCTCTCGGGCGCGCCCGCGCTCCCGCTTCCGCCCGAGGGCGACGAGCCCGTGCTGTCCGAGCTCGACCGTGCCGTCGACATCCTCGTCGAGATGAAGGACCTCGCCGAGGCCGCCGTCGGCATGGCCTACTCCTCGCTGCTGTTCAACAACCGGTCGCTCGCCGCCGAGGTGGCCTCGCTCGAGGCGCGAAGCGACCAGCTCCGCGACCAGCTGGAATCATGGGTCCTCCGAGCGGCCCCCGAGGCGCGGGACCCCGATGAGCTGCGCGGCCTGATCAGGCTCGCCGGAGCCAGCGAAGCGATCTGCGACGCCGCTCGCGACATGACGTGGTACGTGGAGCACGGTGAGGCGTTGCACCCGGTCGTGCAGATGGCGCTCGAGGAGACCGAGGAGACGTCGGCCGAGACGATCGTGCAGCCGGGCTCGGCGGCCGCGGGGCACTCCCTCAAGGACCTCCGCCTCGAGACCGAGACCGGCATGTTCGTGCTCGCCGTGCAGCGAGGCATGCGATGGATCTACCGGCCGAGGCCGGGGTTCGTGCTCCGCGAGTCGGACCGGTTGATCTCGGTCGGGCCCGAGGACGGCGAGACCGAGTTGTGGGCGCTCACCGGAGCACCCGTCGCGGTCGAGAGCTGAGGACCGCTCGCCGCGCCACGACGTTGTTGTAGCGGTCCTGACCCTGTCCTAGGGTCGGCCCATGGATGCGTACGTCTACCTCCGGATCGAGCCGGGCACGATGCACGATGTGCTCGCAGGCATCACCGCGCGATCTCAGGCGCGGCGAGCCAGCGCCGTGGTCGGCGCATGGGACGTGATGATGCACGTCGAAGGCCCCGATCTTGCGACGATCGCGACCCAGGTCATCTCGGAGATCCACCGTGTGCCGGGGGTGGTGCAGACCCTGACGGCCCCGGTCGTGCCTCCGGACCGCATCGGGGTCGCCGGCTGGACGAACCCGGGGCCCCCGGCCATCATCCACGACGCGTGCTACGTGCACATCCGAGCTGAAGCTGGGGCGACGGCCGGCATCGCGGAGCGGCTCGGCGAGATGACCGACGTCGTCTCCGGGATCGCAGTGCTCGGGGGTGGCTACGACCTGCTCGCCTGCGTGGCCCTGCCCTGGGAAGTCGGGAGCGGCGTCATCCTGGAGAAGATCCAGCCCCTTCCGGGCGTGATCTCGACCGATACGCTCGTCTCGATCGCCTACGACGAGCCGGAAGAAGACCGGGACCAGTTCTCGACCTGGACCTGACGCTCGGCTCAGGGAGCGGGCGTGAGGCCGATCTCACGCACGCCCGCCGGCAGGGAGAACCGCACGCGCTCTTCGGTGAGGGTCACCTCTTCCACGGTGTCGAAGCCGCGCTCGGCGAGCCAGGCGAGCATGCGATGCACGAGCCATTCCGGCGCCGAGGCGCCGGAGGTCACGCCGACCATGGCCGCGCCTTCCAGCCACGAAGGGTCGACGTCGCCCTCGTCGTCGACCAGGAACGCCGGCGTGCCGAGCTCGCGCGAGAGCTCCGCGAGACGGTTCGAGTTCGAGGAGTTGCGCGAACCGATCACGAGCACGACGTCGCATCGCGGCGCGATCACCCGCACGGCATCCTGCCGGTTCTGGGTGGCGTAGCAGATGTCGTCCCGGGGCGGGCCCTCGATCTGCGGGAAACGCTCCTGCAGGATCGCGACGATCTCGTTCGTCTCGTCGACCGACAGCGTGGTCTGCGTGAGGTAGCTGAGGGTGCCGGGATCGGCGACCTCGACGGTGCGGGCGTCCTGGGGCGACTGAACGAGGATCGTGCGCTCGGGAGCCTGGCCGCTCGTGCCCTCGACTTCCTCGTGGCCCTCGTGTCCGATCAGTACGATCGTGCGATCCTGCGCTGCGAAGCGGCGAGCCTCGACGTGCACCTTGGTGACCAGGGGGCAGGTCGCATCGATCACCTCGAGCCCGCGCTCGGCGGCATTGGCGTACACCCACGGAGCGACGCCGTGCGCCGAGAGCACGACCACCGCGCCTTCGGGAACCTCGGTCTCCTCGTCGACGAAGACCGCGCCCTTGGCCTCGAGGTCGCGAACGACGTGCAGGTTGTGCACGATCTGCTTGCGCACGTACACGGGACTACCGTGCTTGGCGAGGGCACGCTCGACCGCATCGACGGCCCGCTCGACCCCGGCGCAGTACCCCCGGGGAGCGGCGAGCAGCACGGTGCCATGCGATCGGGTCATGCCCCCATGGTAGGGGCGTCGAACCCCGACC
>DASVGA010000243.1:0-5323 GCA_036379795.1 Actinomycetota bacterium
TGCAGCCCCTGCGTCACGAACTCGGCCACGGCTTTGAAGTAGGGATCGAGCCGCTCTTCGTCGGCCGTCGTGCCTTCGTAGGCCAACCCATGATCCTGATCGGTGTGCAGCGCCTGCTCGCGCCGTCCGAGGCTTCCGAACGCGAGCCACGCCCAGGCGACCGGTGGCGGCCCATGCTCGTCGAACGCGAAGGCGAGCAGCGTGCGGGTGAGCACATCGATCGTGGCGCCGACGATGTGCCCGATGTGTACCGCGTCGACTCCGGCGTCGACCAACGCCGCTACCGAATCGGGGAGGCGCCTGGCGGCCTCGATGCAGGTCGCACGGTCGACGGCCCGCTCGATCGCCGACCGGATCGCGAATGGTGAGTCGTTCCCGAACCCGATCACATCGGTCTCCGAGACGACGCCCACGACCTCGCCAGAGGCCGACACGACCGGGAGATGATGGAACCCTCCCTGCACCATCTGGAACAGCGCCTCTGCGGCCAGCACGTCGTCGGCGACCGTGGAGGCGGGAGACGTCGCGATCTCCCATACCGGGATGTCAGCGCCACGCCCTTCTGCGAGGACCCTGACCCGCAGGTCGACATCGGTGACGATGCCGAGAACGTCGCCGATGCGCATGACCGCGGCTGACGTCCGAGCGTCTGCCATGGCTCGTGCCACCCGCTCGACGGGATCGGCTGGATCGCACTGAAGGGCGGGGCTCCGCATCAACGAGCCGACGGTGGAGTCGACGGTCCGGATCGGCTCATCGCGCGACGTCGCGACCATGTCGTCGAAGCGCCGGCGCAGACTCTCGGTGATGAACGCCGCTCCCGAGCGCGTTCCCAGCACCTGCGAGGCCGTCTCACGGTCGAAGGTGAGGCATAGCGTGTCTTCTCGAGCACGGATCGTGGCCACTGGCGCTTCCTGAGTGACGAGAGACATGTGGCCGAACACCTCGCCTTCGCCCATCACGTCGAGCACCCGCCCCTCGGCCACGACGTCGACGGAGCCCCTCACGATCACGGCAAGGAAGGGAGACGGGTCGCCTCCCTGGCGGATGATCACCGATCCGGCCGGCGCTCGGAGCTCACGCGAGGCCGTGGACACCGAACGGAGCGTGGCTTCGTCGAGCTCATCGAAGGGCGGGTACCTACGCAGGAAGGCAGCCGGGTCCATCACGCCGATGGTAGGGGGACGTCCCTACCGGACGGAAGTCCCGACACCGTGATCGGTCCTGCGGCGGGATCCACCGAGCGGGACCAGCCGCCCGGCAAGCGGAGCGAGCGCCCGGGTACCATCCGTGTCGGCCGGTGTCTCGACAGCTCCCGTCCGTCCTGCTCGATCAGGATGGTGGGACCACGCAGGAAGGTATCTGCCCGCATCCGGAAGACCCCCGCAGGGTGCGTGCTCTCCTGCGTCAGCGCGTTCGGAGCGATCCAGCACAGCGGAGGCGCCAATGCGACCGGTGTGCGCTCGGCCGGCCACGAGCGCTCCTCGAGGAACCTCACCACAGACCGCGCCGTCGACCGGCCGCCCGACGCAGCGACGTCGGCGGTTTCGGCCGCGTGCACGACGTTCCCGGCGGCGAACACTCCGATCCGGCTCGTTCGCCCGGCTGGGTCGACGCTCGGCCCCCGTGTGCCCCCGTCGAGCTCGACGCCACCGAGGACGGCAAGCTCGTGATCCGGTATCCAGTCGCCGGTGAACACGACCGTGTCGCAGGCGACCGACCAGGTCGCGCCGGACGTCAGATCCATCAGCTCGACCGATTCCACGCGGTCCGATCCTCTGATCTCGTTCAAGACGGTCCGCGTCCATACGGGGAACCCGAACCGGAGTCTCGCCAAGAGATCGAACGAAGCGAACGTCTGGTGGCGCGGGTGATGGGTGACCAGACCCACGACCCGAACGCCTGCGTGGTGGAGGGTGAGCACCGCCGAGTAGCTCACATGCTCGGCGCCTACCACCAGCGACAGTCGCCCGGGGCGCTCGCCCAACCCGTACACCACCTGTTGCAGGGTGCCTGTGGTCATGACTCCCTGTGGCCGCGAGCCAGCCACGAGCCGCGCAGCGCGGGGACGCTCCCGGCATCCGGTCGCGAGCACGATCGCCTCAGCGGCGATGATCTCACGGCCCCTCGGGCTGGTGACTTCGAGACTCCCATCGTCTGACCACCCAGTGACCGTGGCCTCGGTGGAGATCTGCGCACCGATCGACTCGGCGAGCCGTGTGTACCGGCGCGCATATGCGGGTCCGGTCATCGGTCGGCGCATGTCGCGCAGACCGAAACCCTGATGGACGCAATGGCGCGGGACGCCTCCCGCTTCCGATTCGCGATCGAGCACGACGACCTCGACCGACGCTTTGCGCAGCTCGATCGCTGCAGCGAGTCCGGCCGGTCCGGCTCCAACGACGGCGACGTCCACCGACTTCAATGGAGGCTCTCCGTCCGATCCGACTCCGCTCGGAGTCCTGCTCCGGAGGGGCCCGAGCGGAGCATCGCCGACACCCGTGCGCCACAGTAGAAGCCCTGGCACCTCCCCATCATCGTTCGGGTGCGTCGACGTAGGCCATCGAGGTCGACCGCCGGGACCTGAGCCCTGAGGGCATCGCGGATCTCCCCTGCAGTGACCCGCTCACAGAAGCACACGACCCTTCCGTACTCCGGATCGCGGGCGATCGTGTCCGGCTGGGCGTACGGACGGTCGGATCGCTCACCGATCTGCGGCATGCGTACCGCGGGCAGCGAGGGCTTGGGCTCCATCCGAGGTATCGCACCCTCCAATCCCTGACGCACGTGTTCGGCGATCCCCATCGATGCTGACAACCCCGTCGAGCGGATCCCTCCGACGCAGGCGTACCCCTCGGGGGCATGCAGATGCACCTGGTAGTCGTCATGTTCGGTCGCGGCCCGCGATCCCCCGTACAGAGCAGTCACCTCGTGACGGACGAGCTCCGGCACGATCCTCGCGCCCTCTGAGAGCAGGTGATCGATGCCCGCACGGGTCGAGGAGGTGTCGTCCTTGCGGTCGATGTCCTCGGCGGTCGGCCCGAGCAGCACGTTGCCGAAGACGGTGGGCGCCACGAGCACACCCTTGGTGGTCGCCGTCGGCACTGCCAGGAGGATGTGCTCGACGAGCGGACGGGAGAGCTTGTCGAACACGACGAGCTCGCCGCGTCTCGGCGTGACCGTGAAGCGATCGAAGCCCGCTAGATGATCGACCTCATCGCTTCGAAGTCCCGCCGCGTTGATGACGACCCGTGCGTGCAGCTCGCCACGCGTGGTGTGAACGAGGAAACCGCCATCATCGAGCCGACTGAGACCCGTCACTGCCGTTCCGAGCCTCAGTTCGCACCCGGACATGACCGCCTCGGTCGCGAACGCGAGGGGGGGTGTGAACGGACAGATGATCGATTCGTCGGGAACCTCGAGCGCGCCTAGCGCGCCGGGGCCCAGATGCGGCTCTCGCCGATAGAGATCATCGACGGAGACGTCTGCGATCGCATGGTAGCCGTTGGCGTGCGAGCGCTCCACGATCGCCGGAAGCTCCCTTTGCTGCTCCTCGTTCCACGCCACGAGCAGCGCGCCTGTTCGTTCCACTGCGATGCCCACCCGAGTTGCATACGCCCCTAGCAGCTCGAACCCGCGACGAACCAACCGCGACTCGAGCGTTCCGGGCTTCGCATCGAATCCCGTGTGCAGCAACGCGGTATTGGCCTTGCTCGTACCGACACCGACGTCGGTCCCGGCCTCGATCAACGTGCAGCGCAATTCGAAGCGCGAGAGCTCGCGGGCGATCGCAGCGCCTACGACCCCGGCCCCGATCACCACGACATCACGCCGATGCCCGGGTTGCGTCATGGCTCCCGGCGCGAGAGATCAGCGAGCGCCGATGCTGCGGCACTCCAGACGACGAGCCGTTCGTGGGCCTCGTCGGCGCTCATGCGAGGCTCGAAGGTCCCGGCCGACACCCAGTCTCCGACCGCATCGGCGGGCGATCCCGAGTCCCCGATGCCCAGGCGAGCGAGGGCTCCGGCTCCGAGCGCGGTTGCGTCGGGCGAGGGGAAACGTTCAACGGGGGCCTGCAGGAGATCCGCTTGTGCCTGCATCAGCACCGACGACCTCGAGAGACCTCCGTCGACACGCAATCGTTCGAGCGGTCTGCCCAGATCCTCGGAGATGGCTGAGGCCAGGGACGCAACCTGGGCGGCGATCCCCCACACCACGGCACGGACCAGGTCGTCACGATCGGTCGCGAGCGAGAGCCCCACCCAACCCCCGCGAGCCTCTGGGGCCCAGAACGGGGCGGCCAGCCCCGCGAGAGCTGGCACGAACACGACTCCCCGCTCCGCACCCGGGCCGAGCCCGTCGAGATCGGCCGCGCCGTCGATCAGGCCGAGCCTCTCCAGCCATCCGACCGCGGAAGCCGCCGTGTAGACCTGGCCGTCCAGGCAGTAGGTGGCGATACCGTCCAGCTTCCATGCGACGCAGGCGGCCAGTTGGGAGCGAGAGCGCAGCGGCTCTCGGCCCGCGGTTGCCAAGATGAACGCACCGGTTCCGTACGTGCACTTGGCCTGGCCCACGTCGAAGCAGGACTCAGCGAACAGCGCTGCCTGCTGGTCGACGACGAGACCGGTAACCGGCAGCCTCGGCCCGAACGCATCGGTCTCGCCGACAACCGCTGCACAGTCGACGACAGCGGGCAGCTGAGCCGGATCGATCCCGAACACGTCGCATGCCTGCGGTGACCACTCCGAACGATCGAGGTCCAGCAGCATGGTGCGTGAGGCGGTCGCCGCATCGGTCACGAATGCGCCGGTCAGTCGGTAGTTGAGCCAGGCATCCACTGTCGTGATGACGCCGCCTGCCTCCGATCGTCTTCGCAGCCATGTCATCTTGGGCGCCGCGAAGTATGGGTCGAGCGGCAGCCCGGAGAGCTCGGTCAACAGATCCCCATCGGAAGCCAGCTCGCGAGTGATCTCGACGGCACGTCGATCCTGCCAGCTCAGGGCTGGGCCATCGGCACGGCCCGACTCGCGATCCCAACGGAGCACCGTCTCGCCCTGGTTCGCGATGCCGACCGCGCCGACCTCGGCGCCTGCGGACCTCATCGCCTGGCGCCCGGCCAGCACGATCGAATCGAATAGCTCGTCGGGATCCTGCTCGACGGCGTCGTCGGAGATCGCTCGCGGGTGCACCGGCGCGCTACTTTCGCCGATCACCTCACCGCCCGGTCCGACGACGAGCGCCTTCGTCGAGGACGTGCCCTGGTCGATAGCGAGAACGTTCACGCGCACCTCCCCAACGCTCTCGGCGAGTGTAGTCGGATGTG
>DASVGA010000244.1:0-4613 GCA_036379795.1 Actinomycetota bacterium
CGATCCGCAGGCAGGCCGTCGAGAGCGACTGCCACGCCTCGAAGGCACGCGTGGAGGGATCCTCGGGCACCCTGCGCCTCAGGGACCCGGTTGGAACAGCTCGATCACGTTGCCTGACGGGTCTTCGACCAAGATCTGTCTGCCGCCCGGTCCTCGGACGATCTCGTTGCGGAACACCGCTCCCGTCGCACTGAGCCTCGACACGCTCTGGTCGAGGTCGTCCACCACGACCACCACCCGGTTCCAGCCACCCGGCTCCGGCGACCGTCCATCGGGCATCGGCCGGGCCGCCGATGACTCGGGTCCGGCGAGCCAGAGGTCGAGGTCGCCGAGGCGGACGATCGCCATCGCCGGACCGTAGCGCTCGACGATCTCGAAACCCAGCCGGTCCGCGTAGAACGAGACCGCCTCACCGACGTCGGAAACGAGGTAGCGCATCGTCGCCATCGTGCGCCCTCAGTCCCTCCTCGGGGCGCGCACGCCCCGGAACTCCCAGTCGCCGCCCATCGCCGTCGAGAGCACTTCCTCGCTATCGCTCGGCTGTGCGCCCACGTCGTCGCGCACCGGCACCGATCCATCGACGATCGTGTTGCGGAGCACGCCGAGCCCTTCGACTTCCACCTCGACGACATCACCGGGCTGCACCGGGCGCGAGTTGGCGGGCGTGCCCGACAGGATCACGTCGCCGGGCTCGAGCGTGATCGTGCGGGCGATGTCGGCGACGAGGTAGCGCATGTCCCAGATCATCTCGTCGGTGTTCCCCTGCTGCGCCACCTCGTCGTTCACACGCGTCTCGATGCGCTTGCCGTGGAAGTCCCAGTCGGTCACGAGCCCCGGGCCGAGTGGGCAGAGCGTGTCGGAACCCTTCACGCGCAGCATCGAACCCGCGTCGGTGTCGCGGAAGTCGTGCAGCCCGTAGTCGTTGCCGATCGTGTAGCCCGCGATGAAGGCGTCGGCCTCGTCGGGCGCGATGTGACGGCATCGAGCTCCGATCACGATGCCGATCTCGCCTTCGAAGTTCAGGTAGCGGCATCGCGGCGGACGCACGATCTCGCCGCCGTGCGCGTTCAGCGCCGAGATCGGCTTGTGGAAGTAGGTCGGGGCCGCTCCGAGCTTCGCGCCGAACTCCGCCCTGCGGCTCTCGTAGTTGAGATGCACGCAGATGATCTTCGTGGGCTCGACGGGAGGCAGGTGGATCGGGTCGTCCAGCGGCATGGTGCGACCGTCGGGGGCGACGAGCTCCTCGCCGTCACGGGTGACGGAGGTCGCCAGGCCGTCGAGCACGATGCGCCTCGTCTCCATCGCGACGCAGCGTACGATAGGCGCCGTGTCGGAGCTGCGCGGATTCATGCTGCCGCGATCGCCGGAGGGCCGCGCGTCGATCGTGCCGAGCCCGCCGTGGCACTACTCCGGTGACGTGCTGACGATCGAGTACCGGACCGATCCCGCCAACGTCGAGGCGCTGCTTCCGCCGGGTGTCGGGCTCGCCGACGACGATCCCGGGGCCGTCGCGATCATCTGGGCCGATTGGCAGTCGTGCTCGGACTCGTTCGAGGAGCTGCTCGACCCGGTGCGCTCCCAGTACAAGGAAGCCTTCGTCGTGGTGCGCTGCAGGTACGACGGCGAGACGTACTCCCGATGCGTCTACATCTGGGTCGACAAGGACTTCGCGCTCGCCCGCGGCTGGTACCAGGGCTACCCGAAGAAGCTCGGCCAGATCTGGATGACCCGGCCCGTCACGGTCGGCAGGGCCGGCCCGAGGCTCGAGCCGGGCGGGCGGTTCGGAGCCACGCTCGCAGCGAACGATCGCCGTCTCGCCGACGTGACCCTCACCCTCACCGGCGAGAGCGACACCGGCGGGTTCGTGAACGCGCTCCCGATGCTGCACACGCGCTTCATGCCGAACATCGACCCGACTGGCCCCCCTTCGCTCGACGAGTTGGTCACGATGCGCTCGCATGACGTCGAGGCCGGGCCCGTGTACTCGGGCGAAGCGACGGTCACCCTGCACGATGCGCCCGCCGACGAGCTCGCGAGGCTCGAGCCCGTCGAGACGATCGCCGGCTACTGGCGCCAGGTCGGCGCCACGTTCGCCGGCGGAAGCTCGGTGTGAGCGCGGCTCAGGTCGGCGATCCGGCGCCGGACCCCGCGCTCACCGGTCTCGACGGCAAGCGGTTCTCGCTGGCGGAGGTGTGGGCCGAGCAGCCCACCGTGGTGTCGTTCCTTCGGTACTTCGGCTGCCCGTTCTGCCAGGCGTGGGTCGCGAAGCTCGTTCGCAACTCAGGGGTGTTCTGGGCGAGGGCGCGGCGACCGAGCTCCTGCGCCCGCGGATCGCTGCCGCGTGGGTGGGGGTGCACCTGCACGGCGAGGGCCGGCAGGGGGGGCTGCACGGTGGAAGCCTCGCGCAGCTTCCCGGAACCTTCCTGGTCGACACCGACGGGGTGCTCCGGTTCGCGCACCGCAACCGTCATCAAGCCGACGACCCTGAACTCCACGCGCTGCTCGAGGCATGCCGGGCCATGCGCTGATGCCGCCCGTCGACCGCCGGCACCTCGCGGTAGCCTCTCGGCCTCATGCGACTGCTGCGCTTCCGCCACGGCGACCGCATCGCCACCGGCGTCGCCGAGACCGGCGATGACACCGTTCGCGTGCTCGCCGGCACGTTCTTCGAGGATCCGCTTCCGACGGGGGAGGAGCTCGCGCTCGACGACGTCTTCCTGCTCGCGCCCGTGCTGCCGTCGAAGCTCGTCTGCGTCGGCAAGAACTACGCGGCGCATGCGGCGGAGTTCGGCATGACGGTGCCCGACGAGCCCCTGCTGTTCCTGAAGCCCTCGACGGCGGTGATCGGGCCCAACGACCCGATCCCACTGCTGCCCGTGAGCCGCCGGGTCGACTACGAAGGTGAGCTCGCGGTCGTGATCGGGCGGCTCGCCAAGAACGTCAAGGCCGAGGACGCCTACCGCGTGATCCTCGGGTACACGTGCGCCAACGACGTGACGCTGCGTGACCTGCAGAAGACCGACGACCAGTGGGCTCGCGCGAAGGGCTTCGACGGATCGGCGCCGCTCGGTCCCTGGATCGAGACCGACCTCGACCCCAACGACGCGGTGGTCGAGACGAGGCTGAACGGCGAAGTCCGCCAGCAGGGCCGCACGACCGACATGGTCTTCGGCGTGGCGACGCTGATCGAGTACATCACCGCGTTCATGACGCTGCTGCCCGGCGACGTCGTGCTCACCGGCACACCCGAGGGGGTCGGCCCGCTCGCCGCCGGCGACGTCGTGGAGGTCGAGGTCGAAGGCGCCGGCGTGCTCGCGAACACGGTTCGATGACCGGCGAGCTGGTCCGCTGCCGCTTCGCGCCCGCGCCGAGCGGATCGCTGCACGTCGGCAACGTGAGGAGCGCGCTCTTCTCGTGGCTGTTCGCCCGCCACCACGGCGGCGAGTTCATCGTGCGATTCGAGGACACCGACGCGAGCCGCGTGACCGAGGAAGCCGTCGCCGGCGTGCTGGAGGATCTGCGCTGGCTCGGCATCGACCACGACGAGGGCCCCGACGTGGGCGGGCCGCACGCGCCGTACCGTCAGTCACAGCGGCTCGACGTGTATCGCACCTACGCCGAAGAGCTGCTCGCACGCGGTGACGCCTACCGCTGCTACTGCACGCCCGAGGAGCTCGACGAACGCAGGAAGGCGGCCGCAGCCGCGCACGAGCCGCCCGGCTACGACGGCCACTGCCGCGGCCTCACCGAGGAGCAGATCGAGATCCACGAGCGCGAGGGCCGCGATTCCGTCGTGCGCTTCCGCATGCCCGACCGCGAGTGGGTCGTCGACGACGTCGTGAAGGGGGAGGTGAGGTTCGAGGCCGGTCAGCTGCGCGACTTCGTGCTCGTGCGGTCCGACGGCACGGCGCTGTTCCTGTTGGCGGTCGCGGTCGACGACATGCTCATGGGCATCACGCACGTGGTGCGCGGCGACGACCTGCTCGCGAGCGCGCCCCGCAACGCTGCGGTGATCGAAGCCCTCGGGGGCACGCCTCCGCGATACGCGCACGTTCCCCAGGTGCTCGGCCCCGATCGCCAGCCGCTGTCGAAGCGGCACGGATCGACGAGCGTCGAGTCGTTCCGCGAGCAGGGGTTCCTGCCCGAGGCGATGGTGAACTACCTCGCGCTGCTCGGTTGGTCGCCGGGCGACGACCGCGAGGTGCTCTCGCGTGAGGAGCTCGTCGAGGCCTTCGACCTCGAGCGCGTCTCGTCGAACCCTGCGGCGTTCGACACCGAGAAGCTCACGTGGCTCAACAACCGGTACATCCAATCGCTGGACGACGACGACCTCGCGGCTCGCTGCCTGCACTTCATGACCGAGGAAGGTCTCATGCCCGACCCGGCCACCCTGCTCGCCGCGATGCCCATCGTGAAGGAACGCATGAAGACCTTGACGGAAGCCCCGGCGCTCCTGCGGTTCCTGTTCACCGACGACCTCGAACCGAACGAGAAGGCCGTGGCCCTGATCGCGAAGGCGCCCGACGGCTACCTGGCCCGCGCGGCCGACGCGCTCGCGGCGACGCAACCGTGGATCGCCGCCGCGATCACCGCTTCCCTCGACGCCCTCGCCG
>DASVGA010000245.1:0-4656 GCA_036379795.1 Actinomycetota bacterium
TGGGCGGCACCGTGGCGAAGTCGGCGAGCCCGAAGAGCGCCGCGAACACGAACAACGCCGACGACGTCGTGAGCGCCGGCAGCAGCAGCAGGATGCCGGCGCGAGCCGCGTACGTGAACGCGAGCATCTTGCCGCGGTCGAGACGATCGGTGAGCACGCCCGAGACCAGCACCCCGGCGACGTTGAAGGCCGCCAGGGTCGCGAGCGCCGCCGAGGCGGTCGCCTCGCTGATGTGATGGTCGGTGGCGTAGGGGATCAGGTGCGTGTCGGTGAGCCCGGTGCTCGTGTAGCCGCAGATCGCGAACGGGATCAGCAGGAACCAGAACCCCCGCGTCCTGGCGATCGAGCCCAGATCGCCCATGACGCCGCCGCGTTCGCCGACATCGGCCGGCGGCGTCGGCGGCACCACGACGACGGCCACGAGGAAGGCCGCGGCCACGAGCAGCGCGAGCAGGGCCATCGACGCCCGCAGCGACACGCCGAGCACCGCGGTCGCGACGGGGAGCACGATCACCTGACCGCCCGCGGCAGCGGCGGTCAGCACACCGAACGCCACGCCGCTGCGGCGAGCCACGAGTCCAGCAGCGATGTAGCTCATCGTCGAGAGCGAGGCGAACCCGGCGCCGGCCGACGCGATCACGCCCGCACCGAGGATCGCCAGCCAGAGATCGGTCGCGAGGGCGGCCACCGCCAACCCGATCGTGCACGCCGCGAGGCCGACGAGCAGCACCGCCTTGCCGCCGATCCGGTCGAGCAGACGCCCCGCGAACGGCTGCGACAGCCCCAGCGCGACGAACCCGATCGCCGAGACCAGCGACACCGTGGCCCGATCGGCGCCGAACGCGTCTTCCCATGGCTTGATGAACAGGCCGAACGAGCCGCGCGCACCGTAGGTGACGATCAAGCCGGCGACCAGGGCCGCCAGGCCGGCCCACACCCTGCGTGACACGAGCGCCTCCCTCGATCCGCCGAGCGGGCGGGTCGGTCAGTCTTCCACGAACAGCTCGGGGGCGTCCTGGCGGCTCGCCATGTACGCGCGGAGCTCCTCGTCGACCGCTGCGTCGAGGCCGGGATCCTCGTAGCTCTCGAGGAGCTGCTTCCATGCCGTGTTGGCGGCGACCTCGGTGGACTCCGAGCCCATCATCTCCCAGGTCGCGAAGTCGGGCGTGTGGAACAGCGGCGACATGTAGAGCCACTCCTTGAAGTGCTCGCGGGTGTGCGGCGACGACAGGAACAGCCCGCCCGGACCGGTCTCCTTCAGGGCGTCGAACGCGATCTCCTCATCGGTGAACCCGATGCCGCGGGCCTGTACCTGGAACTGGCGCAGCAGCTCGACGTCGAGCGCGAACTTCTCGAACGAGGCGCAGAGGCCGCCCTCGAGCCATCCGGCGGCGTGCAGCACGACGTCGGTGGCGGCGAGGTTCGTCGCCCAGAGCATCATCTGCGTCTCGGCGGCGGCCTGCGCGTCGACGGCGGGGCTCGAGGCGAGCCCTCCCCCGCCGCGGAACGGCAAGCGGTACCGGCGCGCGAGCTGCGCCCCGGCGAGCACGCCCCAGACCGACTCGGGCGTGCCGAACGCCGGCGAGCCCGTGCGCATGTCGGTCACGGTGAAGAACGATCCGTAGAGGCACGGCACGCCCTCGCGCACCAGTTGGGCGAGGGCGACGCCGCTGAGGGCCTCGGCGACCTGCTGCGCGAGTCCGCCGGCCACGCTCACCGCGCTCGTCGCGCCCGCGAGCAGGAACGGCGTCACGACGATCGGCTGCTTCGCCTCGGCCCAGGCCATCAGCGCGTCGGTCATGCGGAAGTCCCAGATCAAGGGCGAGTTCGGGTTCACGATGCCCATGAGCGCCGCTTCCGACTCGATCGCCTCGCGCCCCCCGTGCACGATCTCGGCCATGCGGATACCGTCGCGCGCGCGCGGACCGCTCGTGCCGTAGGTCGTGTACGGCTTGTCGGAGTACCGGATCGCCGAGTACTCCATGTCCATGTGACGGACCTCCATCTGCAGGTCCGTCGCCTCGGGCCCTCCCACCTGCACGCAGTTCAGCACGTCGGTCGCATGGGTGAGCTTCACCATCGTGTCGTGGTCGGCGATGCGACCGCTGCGACGCCCCTCGTCGAGGTCGCTCGCGAAGGGCGGGCCCCCCACGTTCATCCACACGGGCACCCCGTCAGGCCCGCCGACGGTGAGGGAACGCTCGGGGTTGCGCCCCCGCAACCGGAACGACGACGGCGCCTTCGCGACCTGTTCCATCACGAAGCCGCGGTCCCAGTAGACGCGGTGCTCGTCGACCTTCTGCCCGGCGTCGGCGAGCAGTTTGCGCGCCGACTCGTGCATCACGTCGGTGCCGATCTCCTCCAGGATGCGCATCGCGGTCTCGTGGACCGTCTCCTCCTGCTCACCGGTGAGGATGCGCGGGGCGTTCTCAAGCTCGAACATCGTCGGGTTCCTCCGTCGTCGGCTCCATCAGAGGCACGAGCAGCTCCTCGAGCGGCTCGATGCCGATGTCGTGGATCTCGAGCGGCTTGCCCATGAACGCCGCGATCTCACGGGCCTTCGCCTCGCGCTCGGGGTCGGGATGTTGACGCACGAACAGCACGCGGCTGAGGTTGCCGAAGTACGTCTCGTTGAGCCACGGGAAGCGGTCGAGCCCGAGCCCTTTGACCACCGCGCGCTCCCAGTTCGTGACCAGCCAATCGGTGAGGAAGTAGATGCCGATGTCGTGTTCGAAGCGGCGGTACAGCTCCCCCGCGTACCACTGGAAGCAGTGCACCCCCGCCGGGCGCACCGCCGGGTAGCGGGCCAGCACCTCGTCGAGGCGACCGCCCGTGCCGCAGTCGCCGTAGACCACGATCACCCGCTCGTACTTCGGAAGCAGGGCCTCGAGCTTGGCCTCGACCGCCGGCGCGATCTCGAGCGGCGTCATGTGCAGGTCGCTCGAGATGCCGTGCACGTCGGCATCCCAGCCGAGCTCGTCGACGAGCGCCTTCGTGTCGAGCGCGACGGCGCCGCACGCGATGAAGGCCACGCGCGCTCCGGCGCTGGTCATGTCCGCTCCGCTCGATCGTCTCCGGCGACGGCCCCGGGTCGCACGGCATCGAGCGGCGGGAACCCGACGTTGGCGATGAATCGTTCGTTGAAGTCCTCGACCCCCGAGAGCTCGAGGTAATCGACGAAGGCAGGAAGCTCGAAGGCCACGCCCCGCTCACGGAACGAGAGCAGCGCCATCTTGGCGCCCTCGCTCGCCGTGTTGCCGACGGCGCGGATCCGGTGCAGCGCGACCGGCGGCACGAGGCCGAGCACCCGCGCACCCAGAGGATCGATGTAGGTGCCGAACGACCCCGCCAGCAGCACCTCGTCGAGATCGTCGGCGGTGAACCCTCGCTCGCGCATGGCGGCCGCGATGCCGGTCGCGATCGCCCCCTTGGCCTGCTGGAGCTCACGGATGTCGCGCTGCGTGAGCACGATGTCATCAGTGAGCGCGAACGCGCGCACACCCTCGTCGTCGACCCGCAACCTGCCGGCGAGCGGGTGCGAGGCGGCGACGGCGTCGTCGGGCGACGTAAGCATGCCGCCGTCGCTGAGCAGGCCGGCGAGCCGCAGCTGGGCGACCGCGTCGATCAGCCCGCTTCCGCAGAGGCCGCGGGGCTCGACGTCGCCGCCGATCACCTGGAGCCGCACGGCGCCGGCGGCGACGTCGAGGGTCACACCCTCGATCGCGCCTTCGGTGGCGCGCATGCCGTGCAGGATCTGACCGCCCTCGAAGGCCGGACCCGCCGGCGCCGCGGTCGTGACCACGCGGTCCTCGTTGCCGACCACGATCTCGCCGTTCGTGCCCACGTCGACCAGCAGGCGTCGCTCGTGGTCGCGCGCGATGCCGGTGGCGAGCATGTCGGCCACGATGTCTGCCCCCACGTAGGCGCCCACCGACGGGAAGAGCACGAGCCGACCCTCGGGGTGGATCGCCACGCCGGCGTCGGCGGCACGCAGATCCTGCGCCTCAAGGAAGGTGGCCGTGAACGGCGAGTGCCCGATCGACTCCGGGTCGACGCCGAGCAGCAGGTGCAACATCGTGGCGTTGCCGGCGGCGACGACCTCCAGCACTTCTTCTCGCGCGATGCCGGCGGTGGCGCACACGCTTCCCAGCAGGCCGTCGATCGTCGCGACGACCGCCGCTCGAAGCTCGGCGAGACCCTGGGGACCGTGCATCTGGGTGTGGCTCACCCTCGTCAGCACGTCGGCGCCGAACGGCGCCTGCCGGTTGATCGTCGATTCCACTGCTGCAGCGGCGCCCGTTGCGAGATCCATCAACGTGGCGACCACCGTCGTGGTGCCGACGTCGATCGAGACCCCGAACGAGCGCCCGGTCGTGTCGCCGGCCTCCACATCGATGAGCCGGTTGCCGACCACGGTGGCGGTGACCACGGAGTCGTCCTCGTCGTCGATCGCGGCGGCCAGACGCGGCAGCACGCTCGCGGCGTGCGTCACCTCGAGGCCGACGTCCACGAGCGCGTCGGTCACCCGCCGCAGGCGGCTGCGAGGGTCCTCGATCGTCGGCGCCTCGAGGGTGAGCAGGTGCTTCATCGCATTGGGCTCGAGCAGCACGAACCGGCCGACGCCCATCGTCGCCGCCTTCGGCACCGTCATCGCGC
>DASVGA010000246.1:0-3835 GCA_036379795.1 Actinomycetota bacterium
GACGTGATGCCGTCGGCGACGAGACGGCCCGTGACACCCGGGATCGGTGTCTGGGCCGCGCCGTCGATGTCGGTGACGAGCACCAGGTCGGCGCCGGCGACGCTCGCACCGAGCTCACGCCACAGCGCCTGGACACGGGAGTAACGGTGCGGTTGGACGAGTGCGATCAACCGCCGGGGGCCGCGCCGCCGGGCGGTCTCGATCGTGACCGCCATCTCGGCCGGCGTGTGGCCGTAGTCGTCGAAGAAGTCCACGCCGCGCGCACTGCCCCGGTGCTCGAACCGCCGGTGCACACCGGCGAAGGACGACAGGGCGTCGGCGGCGGTCGCAGGATCGACGCCGACCAACCGCGCGGCTGCGATCGCGGCGGCGGCGTCGAGCAGGTTGTGCTCGCCGTCGACGCGGAGCCGGAGCCGGACCGGTGCGCCGGTCGCGTCGCGCACGACGCCCCCGGCACCCTCGGGTCCGAGCACCTCCACCGAGACCACCAGATCGTTGTCGGCTCCGGTGCCGTAGGTCAGTGCGCTCACGCCGGTCGCATCGAGCACCGAGCGCACACCCGGGTCGTCACCGCACGCCACGACGTGCTCGCACGCGGTCACGAACGCTCCGAACGCCGACTCGATCTCCGCCCGCCCGCCGGGATAGAAATCGACGTGATCGACGTCGACGTTCGTCACGACACCCACATGGGGATGCGTCAACAGGAACGATCCGTCGCTCTCGTCGGCTTCGAAGACGAACAGGTCGCCTCGGCCGGCCCGGGCTCCGCTGCCGCTCTCGTTCAGGTCGCCGCCGATGAGGTAGCTCGGGTCGAGCCCGGCACGTTCCAGCACGACGGCGATCATCGAGGTCGTCGTCGTCTTCCCGTGGGTTCCCGATACGGCGATCGACCGGCTTCCCGCGACGATCGCCGCCAGCGCCTGCTGACGCGCCCAGACCTCGATGCCGCGGGCTCGAGCGTCCCGGAGCTCGACGTTGTCCGCTCCGATGGCGCTCGAGATGATCACCGCATCGGGGATCGCCACGCGGGAGGCGTCATGACCCACCCACACCTCGGCACCCATCGATCGCAGGTCGGCCAGGCCCTTCGAGTCCTTCAGATCGGAACCGCTCACGGTGATGCCGTCGGCACGCAGGAGCCGGGCGAGGTTGCGCATGCCCGCTCCCCCGATGCCGATCATGTGCACCGAGCGGATGCCGTCGAGGCTCGGCACCGAGAGCGTGGGGATGCTGCCCACCGGCGGGACGTAGGCGGTCACGCCGCCACCTCCGTGACGAGCCTGGCGATGCGTTCGTCGGCGTCGGGGCTCGACCACCGACGTGCATCCGCCGCCATCGAGGCTCGCCGCGGTGCGTCGTCGATCAGCGCCGCGATGCGCGTCGCGAGCGCCGCCCCGGTGAGGAGCGGTTCGGGCATCACCTCGGCGGCACCGGCCTGCTCCAGCTCGCGAGCGTTGGCGAGTTGGTGGTCGTCGGTGGCGTGCGGATAGGGCACGAGGATCGACGGGACCGCGCAGGCCGTGAGCTCCGAGACCGTTCCCGCGCCCGACCGAGCGACGGCCAGATCGCTCACGGCGAGCGCGAGATCCATGCGGTCGATGAATCCCACGACGCGCACGAGCAGCCGCTGCGACGCGCGCGCCACCGGCGCGACCTCGCCGACGTGGGCGGGCCCGGTCGCGACGAGCAGCTGCAGGTCGGCGCGATCACGCAGCTCGTGGATCGCCGCGGCGACCAGCCGATCGAGCCGGAGGGCTCCCTGGCTTCCCCCCAGCACCGACACGGTCGTGCGGTCGCCGTCGAGCTCGAACGCCCGCAGGGCCTGTGTCCGGCGCTCACCGCGCGCCGACGCGACCTCCGCGATCTCACGGCGGATCGGGTCGCCGGTGCGCACCACCCGTGTGCCCGGCGGCAAGCGCGACTCCGTGGAGCTGAACGTGGTCGCCACGGCGCTCGCCCATCGCGCGGCGACACGGTTCACCAGACCCGGCACACTGTTCGGCTCGATCAGCACGACCGGCGTTCGCGTTCGCCGTGCGGCGAGGATCGCCGGGGCGCTCGCGTAGCCACCGATGCCCACGACCACATCCGACGCGCGCACCGTGGCACGGACGTCGCGAGCGGCCAGGAGGGCGAGAGCCAGCGCCTGCAGCGATCGCAAGGACAGGCGCGTCTGGGCCGAGACCACCCGCACGGGCGTGAACGGGAATCCTGCGGCCGGCACGAGCGCGGCTTCCTGGCCATCGTCCGATCCGATGAACCGCACGTCGTGGCCGGCTTCCGCGAGACGTCGGGCGACCGCGATGGCGGGGAAGACGTGCCCTGCCGTGCCACCACCCGACATGATCACCTTCATCGCGCGGCCCTGCGGCCCGCCGATCGAGAGCGCTGGCTCGCGGTCTTCGGGGCCGCCGAGCGCGACGAGACCGAGCGTGAGCGCGACGGAGCCCGGCGTGAGCGCGACGAAGCCTGCGCGCTCGCGCGGGCGATGCTCGCGAGCACGCCGATGGAGGCGAGCGTCACCACCAGCGCGGTCCCTCCGAACGACAGGAGCGGCAGCGGCACGCCCGTGATCGGCAGGAGTCCAGTCACCGCTCCGAGGTTGATGATCGTCTGCAGCCCGATGCCGCCGATGATGCCGGCGGCGAGCAGTCGCCCGAACGTGTCGGGGGCCGAGATCGCGATGCGGATGCCCGCGAGGAGCATGAGCGCGAACAGGGCCAGCACGAACAAGGCTCCCAGCAGCCCGAGCTCCTCACCCACGATCGCGAAGATGAAGTCGGAATGCGCGTTGGGCAAGTAGTCCCACTTCTGGCGGCTCGCGCCGAGTCCGACGCCGGTCCATCCGCCCGATCCGAACGCGATCAGCCCTTGGATCAGCTGGAAGCCGGCATCTCCCGGATCGTTCCACGGGTTGAGGAAGGAGTCCACGAAACGCGTCCGCCGGTAGGTCGTTCCGAAGATCAGGAAGATCGTGCCGGCGAGCGCGACGAGGCTCGTGATCGTGAGGTGGCCCGCACGCACGCCGGCCACGAACAACAGCACCATCACCGACCCGCAGATGACGATCGTCGTGCCGAGATCGCGCTGCATGATCACCAGCACGGCCACGACGAACACCACCGGCGCGAGCGGGATGAGCAGATGCACGGGGTCGTCGAGCTTGCCCCATTTCGCCGTGAGCACCGTCGCCGCGAACGCGACCATCGCCAGCTTCATCAGCTCCGCCGGCTGCACGGTCACGGGTCCGAGGTCGATCCACCGCGACGCCCCGTGGAGCGAGGTGCCCACCGACGTGAAGGCTATCAGCATGAGCGGCACGAGGATCAGCAGCATCGGCAGCGCCAACCGCCGCCAGACCGTGTGCGGCAGCCGGATCGCGATCAGGAGCGCCGCGAGGCCGGCGATGGCGTAGATGCCTTGGCGCTGGAAGTACCAGAAGGCGTTGCCGTCGTAGCCCTGCGTGGCCGAGACCGAGCCCGCCGACATGACCATGGCGAGCCCGAGCACCGTGAGCACCGCCGCGGGCACGAGCAGGAGCAGCACGTTGACGCGGGCGACGTGCATCGCGTCGGCGCGTCGGGGCTCCCGGACCACCCGCAGGTGATGCGCCCGGCCTGACGAGCGCCGCGCACCGGTCGTTGTGGCGCGCCTACCCGTCACCGGCCCTCACCCCCTCGCGCAGCTTCCGAGCGGCCGCCGTGAAACGGTCCCCTCGCTCGGCGTAATCGCGGAACTGGTCCCAGCTCGCGCACGCCGGGGCGAGCACCACGGTTCCACCCGGTCTCGCGAGGTCGAACGCGGCGCGCACCGCCAGCTCGATCGAGCCGGC